>CAYOYT010000060.1:0-9754 GCA_964408245.1 uncultured Dongia sp.
ACCCAGACCGTTCTTGCCCCAATGGTGACGACCCTGCTGTTCCTGGCCGTTTTTGTTTTGGCCATGGGGCATGCGGTCGATCTGGTGGGGGGTGTTCCTTATATGGAGTTCCTCGCCCCCGGCCTCATCATGATGGCGATGACGCAGAACGCTTTCGCCAACACCTCATCGTCGCTAATCATCGCCAAAATCCAAGGCAATATCGTCGATCTGCTGATGCCGCCCTTGACTGCTTTCGAAATCACGCTGGGTCTGGCGCTGGGCGGTCTTACCCGTGGGCTGGTTGTCGGCTTCGCCACGGCGGCCGCGATTTGGGTTTTTGTGCCGCTGCAAATGAGTCATCCCTGGGCCGCGGTCTACTATGCCGTAATGGCAAGCCTCATGCTGGCGCAGCTTGGTGTCGTCGCCGGCATCTATGCCGAGAAGTTCGACCACATGGCGGCGGTGACAAATTTTATCATCACGCCCCTCGCTTTCCTTTCCGGCACGTTTTATTCAACCGAGCGCCTGCCCGATATCGGTCGGCTGCTGGCACATCTCAATCCGTTCTTCTACATGATTGACGGTTTCCGCTACGGCCTGATTGGTCATGCGGACGGCTCGTTGCTGCTCGGCGCCACCACGCTCCTTCTGGTCAATCTCGCGCTTCTTCTGGCCAATTACCTAAGCTTCGAGCGCGGTAGCCGGATGAAGCCATGAAGGCGGCGCGCGAAGCCTCGCTTTCAGGGCCGCGCCGCTTCGGCGCGATCAATTGGTTGGGGCTCGCCACACTTATTCGGCGCGAGGCGCGGCGCGGCCTGCAGGATTACCATTACCAGCTCCTCGGTCCCGTGGTATCGAGCTTACTATATCTCGCCGTCTTCCACCTCGCCTTGCGCACAACCAGCATCGATGCCAGCCAGAGCGATCTGCTCAATTTCATTGCGCCCGGCCTCATCATCTTCGTCGCTTGCGAGAAGGCGTTCGAATGTGCCGCCGGTTCCTTTATCTTCGACAAGCATGAGCGGATCATTGCCGATCTCTTAATGGCGCCCCTCTCGCCGGCGGAACGGGTCTGCGGCTATCTCGCCGGTTGTTGCCTCGCCGGGGCGGCTGTGGGCATTGCCGTTGCCATCGTGACACTCTGCTTTGCCGATCTCGGCTTCTACAGCGCCGGCGCGCTCATCTTCTTCTTTCTCATGGGCATGATGCTGCATGCCCTCATCGGCATTCTTCTGGGCATCTGGGCGGAAAAATGGGATTCTTTCACCGCCGTCCATACCTTCTTATTGCTGCCACTCTCTTTTCTTTCCGGCCTCTTCTATCGCGTCGAGAATTTGCCCGAGGCGGCGCAGACACTGGTTCGTTTCAACCCAGTCTTTTATGTGATCGATGGCTTCCGCTTTGGCATGACGGGAAGCGGGTCGGCCGATCCGGCGACAGGCGTCATCATCCTTATGGCCATCAACGCCGCCCTCTTTGCCCTGACCTATGTCTGGTTCCATCGCGGCTATCGCCTGAAGCCCTGATGAGACCTGGCCTGACCTGTCACAGCAACGATCTAGGATTTTGTTGAACCCGCAATCGGCGATGAGGCGTTTTGCCCGTGGCTGACCGCGCGCCACCACTGAGCGCGCGGTTGACAGGAAGGCTCCACCTCCCGATAGTCGCCGCTTTCCGAGCTGAAACAGACCCTTTTCGACCATTTCAGAGGCCGAGATGACCGCGAAACCAACCAGCCTGATGCAGACCTATGCTCGCGCCGATCTCGCCTTTGAACACGGCGAGGGTGCTTATCTTTTTACGGCAGACGGACGACGATTCCTAGATTTTGCCAGCGGCATCGCGGTGACGGCGCTTGGCCATTCACACCCACATCTGGTAAAGACGCTGACTGACCAGGCGCAGAAGCTGTGGCACACCTCGAATCTTTACCAGGTACCGGGCCAGGCGAAGCTTGCCGAGCGCCTGACAGCCGCGACTTTCGCCGACCAAGTTTTCTTCACCAATTCCGGAGCCGAGGCGATCGAATGCGGATTGAAGCTTATCCGCAAGTATCAGGATGATTTCGGCGATCCCAAACGCTACCGCGTGATCGGCTTCGAAGGGTCGTTCCATGGCCGCACGCTGTCCACGCTCGCCGCCGCCGGTAATGAAAAATACCTCAAAGGTTACGCGCCGATGGTCGACGGCTTCGATCATTGTGCCTTCAACAATCTTAACGAAGTGCGCACCAAGATTGGGCCGGAAACGGCGGCGATCCTGATTGAACCCGTCCAGGGCGAAGGTGGCATGCGCGCCGCAGATCTCGCGTTTCTGCAAGATCTGCGCAAGGTGTGTGACGAGTTCGGCCTGCTGCTGATGTTCGACGAAGTGCAATCCGGCGTTGGCCGTACCGGCAAGTTTCTGGCTCACGAATGGGCTGAAATTACACCAGATATCGCCGCCATCGCTAAGGGGATCGGTGGCGGTTTTCCGTTGGGCGCCTGCCTTGCCACCAGCAAGGTGGCCGCTGCCTATGGTCCCGGCGCCCACGGCACGACCTTCGGTGGTAATCCATTGGCAATGGCGGTCGGCAATGCCGTGCTCGACGTTATCCTCGACGGCAATCTGCTAACGCATGTGAATGAAGTGAGTACCCATCTCGAAGCGTGCCTCGACGACCTGCTGCGACGCTTCCCAGCAACGTTTGAAGGTAAACGCGGCAAAGGCTTGATGCGCGGGTTAAAATGCGTCCCCGGCATCGTCAACACCGACATAGTCGAAGCCTTGCGCGGTGCCGGCCTGCTCACCGTGGGTGCCGGCGACAACACGATCCGCCTGCTGCCACCCCTCATCGTTACCCAGGCGGAAGTGAATTCCGCGATCGATATGATTGCCGCCGTAGCGGTACAAGCGAAAGCTGCGTAGGACAATGACTAAAATTCCCAACCATTTCCTTGATCTCGATGCGATGTCAGCCGTAGACCTGCGGCGCATCATCGACGCTTCAAAGGCTGTGAAGGCCAAGAATTTTCCCGACGGCAACGACAAGCCCTTCGCTGGCAAAAACCTCGCGATGATTTTTGAGAAGCCCTCGACCCGCACCCGCGTTTCCTTCGAGATCGGCATGAAATCCCTAGGCGGCGATGTTGTCGTGCTCGAACGTGAAAGCTCGCAGCTCGGCCGGGGTGAGACGGTGGCCGATACTGCGCGCGTACTTTCCCGCTATGTCGATTGCATCATGGTGCGCACCACCAAGGAATCGAAGCTGATGGAACTGGCGGAATACGCCACTATTCCCGTCATCAACGGCCTGACAGACCGCACCCATCCCTGCCAACTGATGGCCGACGTCATGACCTTCGAAGAACATCTCGGCCCCATTCAGGGAAAGCGCATCACCTGGTCTGGCGATGGGAACAACATGGCGACCAGTTGGATTCACGCCGCCGTGCGCTTCGATTTTGAACTCAATATCGCCTGTCCCACTAATCTCGCCCCACCACCCGACGTCATCAAATGGGCTCATGAGAATGGTGGCAAGGTGAATATCTCTGACAACCCACAGGAAGCAGCCAAGGGTACCGATTGCATCGTCACCGATACCTGGGTCTCGATGGGCGATGCCGACACCTTCGACCGTACGGAGCAATTGCGCCGCTTCCAGGTCGACGAGAAACTGATGAGCCTTGCCAAGCCGACCGCGATCTTCATGCATTGTCTGCCAGCACATCGTGGCGACGAGATGACGGCCGCCATCATCGATGGTCCGCAATCGGTGGTCTGGGACGAAGCGGAAAATCGCCTTCATGCCCAGCAGGGGATTCTTTATTGGTGCTTCGACCTGCTCTAATATGAGCGATATGCGTATTTTAGATGGCATCACTCCCGTCACCCCAACCCCTCTCCCAGCAAGCGGGGCGAGGGTCTATAGAGCGAACTCGGTCGGAACTGCCTCTCTCCGCACCGACATGTGTCGGCGCGGAGAGAGGGTCGGGGTGAGGGGTCATCTTGAATAGCGATTTCGTTCAACCATTCCAGATCGAAGGTCACGGTGTCCGTGGTCGCCTCGTGCGCCTCGACGGCGTCGCCAGCGAGATTATTGCTAAGCACGCTTATCCAGAATCGGTGGCGCATCTTCTGACCGAAATGATGGCTCTGGCCGCGATCCTGGCCGCGACGTTGAAGTATGAAGGCGTCTTCACTTTGCAGGCCAAGGGCAATGGCGCTGTTCGCGTCGTGGTGGCCGATGTCACCTCACAGGGCGCTGTGCGGGGCTATGCCCAGTTCGATGCTGAAGCGGTCGCTGCTATTCCTGCGGCCTCAACCAATCTCATGCGCCTCACCGGTGGCGGCTATCTCGCCTTCACCGTCGATCAGGGCGAACATACCGAGCGCTATCAAGGTATCGTCGAACTAGAAGGATCGAGCCTCGTCGATTGCATCCATCATTACTTCCACCAATCGGAACAGCTGCAAGCGGCTTTCAAGCTGGCGATCGAGCATCATGCGGGCGGTTGGCGCGCTGGCGCCATCATGCTGCAGCGCCTGCCGCTCCAGGGAGGCCATGTTGGACAGGAAGGTGGCGGCTGGACGCCGGAAGGTACGAAGCCGCATGACTGGCAAGGTGGCGGCGGTGATACCAGCACTAATCTCGAGGCGGAGGAAGCCGAGGATGCCTGGCGCCGCGCTGTCGTGCTCATGGCCAGCGCCGAGGATAAAGAATTACTGGGACCCGAGACCGGCATCAACGATCTGCTCTACCGGTTGTTTCACGAAGACGGCGTGCGCGTCTTCACGGGACATGATCTCAAGGCCAAATGCCGCTGCTCTCGCCACCGCGTCGAGAATGTGTTGAAATCGCTGGGTGTCGACGAGCTGAATGAGCTTGCCATCGATGGCTCGCTCGCTGTCACCTGCGAATTCTGCAATAGCACGTATCGCTTCTCTCTGAACGACGTGGTGCCGCTAGCCTGATCTTCGTCACTCTGCTCAGTGCAAAGCGACCGATGGCATCTGGTAAGTCGTTTCACGCGCGTTTAGCGCGTATATCGTCGACAGTCGAAACTGTTTTTCGCCCAGCAGATGCGCGAAACGATAAAGCGCACACAACCGCATGCGCGCGGCGCTTGGCGGCAGCCATTGCTGCAAGGCCTCATAGGCAGCGAGCATGTTGTCTGCCTGAGCGACGCTCAGTGCTTCCTGGAACAAGGTCTCGTCGGCGCTCACCAAGCGGCATTTCATGCAGCGAATATCGATCTGGCACGTGGCTGACTGCGCGACGATGGTGAAAAGTTCATCGAGCGCGGTTTCCGCGGGTATCAGATCGAAATGACGAAAAGTATCGCCGCTCACCGCAGCAAAGCTTAGATCGAGCTTCAAAGCTGTCACCCTTTACGCCCGTACCGCCCAGATGGCGAATTGCGCAGCGAAGGTGAGAGAAACGAAACTGCGCTCAGCATCCCCTGCAGCGGGTGCGCCATGGTCATGCGGACAGAGATTGTCATTGGCCGCCATCGGCATGTTCCTCCGTCGTTCGTCTCGCAACGCGAGAAACTTTAGCTGCCTGTTTATTTTATTGCAAATGATTTGCAATCTCATCTTTTTGTTACTTTTGACCACACTCATTTCCCGCCTCTCTTGCCGATATGAACTGGGACTGGCAGGGTCGCGACGATTCTTTCCGGAACTCCGCCTCGATGGGCGTTTTGTAAGAGATGCAACCCTCCCATAGGATTAAAGACGAGATGATCACCGCCAAGACCGCCCTCCGAACCGCCTTCCTAGCCTTGCTTTGTACCAAGTTTGCCGCCTGCGATACGCCGCCTGCCCGCCAAAGTTTTCCCGAGATCACTTTCCAACATCGGCCGCCGATCAATCTCGACGTCGCCCAAATCGATATCGTCAGCAATTACCGCGCAGCCGATCATCCAGACGACAATGCCGCCGATTACAGGCAGAAGCCCGAGGTCTTGGCCGCCGAGTGGGCGCGCGATCGGCTGAAGGCGGTGGGTGAACGCGGCCAAGCGACCTATACGGTGATCGAGGCGCGGGCTGTGCGCGTGCCGTTGCCGCGCGCGTCGGGCGTGAGTGCCGCGTTGAAGACCGAACAATCCGACCGCTTCGACCTGACCATTACCGTGAAACTCGACGCCGGCAATCCGCTCTCCAACAGAAGCGGCACCGTGACCGAAACCGTGACGCGGTCGCAGACGGTGGCCGAAAACATGACCCTCAACCAGCGTGAAGCTGTGCTGTTCAACCTGCTTGATGCAGCGATGAAAGATCTTAATGCCCGCCTCGAGGCCAGCATTCCGCAATATATGGGTCCGCTCATTCGTTAGACGGGCGTTAAAGGAGTACATGTCATGATCGCTAAGCTCACCGACACCGAACGCGCCGACGCTTTTGCCGAACTTAAGACTTGGCAGAAGGTAGATGGTCGCGAAGCCATGCAGAGACACTTCCGCTTCAAGGATTTTATCGAAGCTTGGGGCTTCATGAACCGCGTGGCATTGCTTGCCGAGAAGCAAGATCATCATCCGGAATGGTCCAATGTCTATAACCGAGTCGATATCCTGCTCACCACCCATGACTGCAAGGGTCTCAGCGAGCGGGATCTGACTCTCGCGCGTGCCATCGATGCGCTGGGGGCGAACTGAGCTGGAAGATCACCACCCCTACAATCCACGCGGCAGCTTCAGCGCCAACAGCGCGCAGAACAGGCCGAAAAAACCATTGACCAAGAACACAACCGGCAGCGGAAAAAAGCTCAGCAGCACGCTGAATATCGCTGGTGGAAGCAGGGCGGCGGCATCACGATAAATGCTGAAAACCATGGTCATCTGTGGCCGCTCCCAACCGCGCACGGCGCGCAAGAACGTAACGATGCATACTGAGTCTAGCGCACACGAGCCAATTGCCGCGACGATCAGCATTGGGCTCGCCAGATCTGGCTCATCCCTGAGCCAGAAGAAAGCAAAGGTCCAAATCCCGACCCAGAGGAAGGCGCCGCTGATGAAACGCCGCAGCCCAACACGCCGACCGAGCCAGCCCAACATTAAGCTGGCGAACAAAAGTGCCGTGCAAGATGCGATCAGATTGCCCGCTTCCACCGCCGGCCTCCCGGCCTGCACAAGATAGATTGGTGCATAGATGAGGAGCGTTACCCACCACATCTGACGCCCGAAATTAAGAATCCAGGCGAGCGCAAGACGCTTCTGCTTGAAATAGCGAAGGATATTCTTGGCCGGGGTGAAGGCATCGCCCATCACTGGCGGTGATGGCGCCTGAAGATTGAGCGCCCAGAAATAGAAGAACAGGATGACCGAGATGGCGACCGACACGACAAAAGGCAATAAGGGTGAGTCATCATAGAGCCGGATGCCCATAAATGGCCCAAATACCCAGGCCAGCGCCGAAAAGAATGAGCGCAATGGCTCTGACTTCGCGAGATCGCGCTTGTCAATAAAAGCGGCGACATAAATGTTGAGAAGACCGAGGAGGCCAGCCGCCGCCATCGTGCGCATCATCCACCCCAGACCAAAACCGGCGATGTGCTGCGAGGCCATCAGCAGCGAGGCAATGCCCAGCATGCCAATCACCAATAGGTAGGATGCTCGTGGGCGCCAGCGATGAATGATCGCTGGTAAAATCAGTGCCATGCAGACGCCCGCGATGCCGACCAGGGTCACAGCAATACTGACATCGCGTGCCGACCCTAAAAGATGCAGTGCTTCCAAGGGAATGACCGGGGTAATGATCGCGCGCGCAATGGAATCGAGGGTGAAAAGAATTGCAAAAAGCACAGGCCCCGGCCGCGTCACAGCCGCATACCAAGGGCGATTATCAACACGAGCGATATGCATCTGAATGAGCTTCCACGCTAAGCTGGAACGCTGCGTCATCATAGCAATTACGTGGCTCTGCGCGATACAGACCTTTGCATAGCGGCTATCCTTGCCGCGATGGAGTCAGCGTAAATTTATTTTAAATGAATCATCATGAACTTGCTGCTCGGTCGATGAGATGCATGAAGGATCCCATGACATTGCCGACACGCCGGCCGACTGGCCCGAGATCACGCCCACGCGCATCCTCGGCCATAAATAGGGCCGGTGCAGCACCTTCCGAAACGATGCTAGCATAATGGAATTCATGGCCGCGGAACGCGGCATGCGCCTTGCCAAAGGGGGTTGCCGTCAATTGGCTGATAGCACGATAGCCAAGATGCAGCTTGCGCGCGGCAAAACTGGTTTCGATTGGCAGCAATCCCGCCATCTGATGCCGGGCACCGTCGGCATCGACGAGATGCGCGCCCAACGTCATGTAGCCACCGCATTCGCCATAGATGAAGATATCCCGCGCAGCAGCAGCCCTAAGCCCGCCGAGAAAACGATGGTTGGCGGCAAGGCGCCCTGCATAAAGCTCAGGATACCCACCGGGCAAGAAGATCGCATCGGCATCACCCCGCGGCGCTTCATCGTTCAGCGGCGAAAAGGGCAAGATTTCAGCACCCGCCAAGGCCCAGGCTTCGCGATGGAATGGATAGGTGAACGCAAACGCCGCGTCGTCTGCCAAGGCGATACGCTGACCAGGCGGCGGCAACAACGGCTCGAAGGCGACGTCGTCAGCCATCGTCAAGAATCCTGGTGCCGACAAGAGACCCGCTGCCGCGACGATCGCATCGAGATCGACAGCGGCGGCGAAAGCAGCACGGGCGGCGGCGAAGAAAGCCGTGAGCTCCGCCATTTCGCGTGCCTGCACCAAACCCAGATGGCGCGCGGGCAATTTAAGGGCGGCGATATGAGGCAGATAACCGAAGACGGGCACACCGGCCATCCGCGCGGCATCGCTAAGAATCTCGCGATGCACTGGGCTGCCGACATGGTTGAAGATGACCCCCGCGATTGTCAGCGTCGGATCGTGCCGCACCAAACCTTCAATCACGGCACCGATTGTTGCCCCCTGCCCCTTGGCATTGAGCACCAGCAGAACCGGCAGGCCCAGCTGGCGCGCGAGCTGGGCCGAGGATGCGTTGTGCCGTCCATCGAGGCCTGGAATACCGTCGAAGAGGCCCATCACGCCTTCGACGATGAGAAGCTCCGCCCGGGCCGCTTGTCGCGCCATCAATCGTCGCAACGATTCCGGCCGCATGCTCCAGATATCGAGATTGAAACAAGGCTTGCCCGTCGCGGCGGCGTGAAATTCCGGGTCGATGTAGTCGGGGCCGATCTTGCAGCCGGCGGCATCAATGCCATTCGCCCGCAAGAGCCAGAGAAGACTTAAGGTGGTGAGAGTCTTGCCGCTGCCCGACGCGGGCGCGGCGATGACGAGTCCGCGCGCCAAGATGCAGTCAGCCGACCTGATCGCGCTGGCGCTGACCCAGCGGATCGGGAATCAGCTTGCGACCTTCGATGGCGCCCATCCAGTCCATGGCGGCGCGCAGCTTCACAACTTCGCCGATGACGACCATAGCCGGCGGCTCGATACCGGCTGAGGCGACATCGGCCGCGGCCTTGGCCAGAGTTGTTTCCACGACGCGCTGTTGCAGGGTCGTCGCCTTGGCGATGACAGCAACCGCCGCATTAGGATCGCGGCCGCCAGCGATGAGCCGTTCGGCGATGCGCTCGATATGCTTCAGGGCCATGTAGAGCACGATCACCGGCGCACCCTTGGCAAGGGCCGCCCAATCGACCGAATCTGGCACGTCGCCCGTCGCGTCATGACCGGTGACGAAAGCCACCGCCGCATTGCATTCGCGATGCGTAACCGGGATGCCGGCATAAGCGAG
>CAYOYT010000061.1:0-9535 GCA_964408245.1 uncultured Dongia sp.
TATTCTGCTGCGTCGCTCGCCCATAGACCTCGTCTTCAGCGATATCGCCATGCCCGGCGGCCTCAGCGGTTTCGATCTTGCAAAGCATGTCGTGCATAATCACCCGAAGACCAAGGTCGTGTTGGTGAGCGGCTTTGCCGAGAATGCCTCGCGCGATCGTGGCAACGTACCCGAGCATATTCGATTGCTCTCGAAACCCTTCCGACGGCAGGAACTTGCCGAATGCATCCGCGATACGCTAGACGCGGCGCTTTAGAGATCTATTCTATACACCCGTGAGGCGGCGGAACGCGCGCCAGGTCTTCATCGGATGCTTAAGCTTGCGCAAAACACGCGTCACCGGCAGATGCGCCCGTGTATCTTCGAGTTCCAGACCCACGCGCACGATGCGGCCTTCCTTCGCATCACGCACCACCAGTTCGATCGCGCCGAGCTTCAGTCGGTCGCCAGCCACGACATGTTCACCCAGGCGCTCATGCATGAAATGGCCGAGGCTGAGTTCCTTGGCGACCGTGCCGATCGGTAGGCCGTAGATTAGCGCTAGATTGCTCGCCGGTGTCTCAGCTTCGAACACGAACTCGCCGAAGCCCGAAGGGGCGGTTGGCTCGTCTGCTTCGTGATAAGCGAAGCGTTGATGGAGACTGGCGATCTCGGTCGGTGGGGCGATGGCGATGACGTAATCGTCGACCGCTGGTCGTGTTTCGCGAAAGAGCGTGATGGGCGCCGAATTCCGGATCACGCTGATGACCTCGCATTTTTCTGGCAGGTCGATCTCGCCGTAATCGTGATTGAGAATGCGCGCACCGGCCTGCACGCGGTAGCCCGCAAGTTCGCGGTTGGCGCCGTGGCCTAGGCTGATGTCGAGATCCTGCGCATGATGTGTGGCATGCGGCACTTCAAGACCGAGGAAGCGCGCGGCGCGACCCACCGACCAGCCTTGAACGAGCAGGGATGTCAGCACCGCTACGAAGGCGACGTTGAAATAGATCTGAGCGTTGGGGACATGCGCCAGAATGGGGATCGATGCCAGAAAGATCGGCACAGCACCGCGCAAGCCCACCCAGGCGACAAAACCGCGCTCGTGCCAGGTGAAGCGGAAGGGCAGCAGGCAAAGCAGCACAGCACCCGGTCTCGCAATTAGGATGAGGCCGAGGGCGAGAATCAGTGCTGCCGCGAGATCGGCGAGCAGAGCCGACGGCGTCACCAGCAAACCCAGCAACAAGAACATTGCAATCTGCGCCAGCCAGGCGAGGCCGTCGAGGAAGCGTGTGATGACCTGCTGTGCGCGATAGGGCGCCTGCGCCAGCATTACACCCGCGACATAGACGGCAAGAAAGCCGCTGGCATGGAGGGCATTGGTCCCGCCGAAGATGAGCAAGGCGCCAGCCGTCGCCATAACCGGATAGAGGCCGGCCGACAAGGTGAGGCGCTGTAGCATCCATCTGAGGGCGAAACCGCCTGCCGCGCCGATGAGCCCGCCGCCTACGAGCTCTAGAGCGAAGCTACCCAGCACATACCAGGCGGAAACCTCGGCGTTGGCTTGCAGAACATGGACGGCCATCAACGTGAGGAAGACCGCCATTGGGTCGTTCATACCGGATTCAAGTTCCAGCGTGCCGCCGACGCGTGCATTGACCGCAACGCCTTGACCGTGAAGCAGCATGAAGACGGCGGCGGCATCGGTGGAGGCGAGAATCGCCCCCATGAGGATGCCCTCTAGAGGCTTCATGTCCATCACGAGCACAGCCATGCCCGCCATGCAAAGTGCTGTCAGCAGCACACCGATCGTGGCCAGAGTCAGAGACGGCCAGAAGACCAGGCGTACAACCTCACGGGGGGTGCGCAGGCCGCCCTCGAACAGAATGATTGCCAGCGCGATTGAGCCGACCGCGAAAGTCGTCTGATAACTCTGGAACGCGATGCCCAGCGGCCCGTCCTCGCCAGCCAGCATGCCGAGCACGAGGAAGACCAGCAGCAATGGCGCGCCGAGGCGGGATGAAAGCTGGCCGAGCAGGATGCTGATAAGAGCCAGCAGGGCGCCGAGAAAGATGAGCTGATTGATGAGTGCCAAGCCGCGTCGTCTCCCTTGAAGCCGCCGATCAAAGGATTACGGTTCCTCTATCAGCCATCCGATCATATGGCCGTCACTATAGTCAGGTCGGCTGGCACATCGCAAAGGCCAAGCGTATGGGGTCGCATACGGCCGACACCGGACACGTATTATTGAACGTTGCCAACGATGTTTTCGCCCTGGCTGCGGCCAGGTAAGTCGCGCAGGTTCAGCCGCGCGTCACCAAGGTGCCAATGCCCTGCGGGGTAAAGATTTCCAACAACATGGAATGCGGCACGCGCCCATCCAGGATGACAGCTGCTTCGACACCGCTTTCGACGGCGGTCAGGCAGGTCTCGAGCTTCGGGATCATCCCGCCTGAAATCGTGCCATCGGCGGCAAGCGCACGCACTTCGCCGGCGGTCAGCTGCTGAACGAGTTGGCCGGATTTGTCGAGGACACCCGGGACGTCGGTTAGCATCAGCAGACGCGAGGCGCCGATGGCAGCGGCGATGGCGCCAGCCGCCGTATCGGCATTGATGTTGTAGGTCTGGCCGTCTGGGCCGAAGCCCACGGGCGCAATAACAGGAATGACGCCGGACTGCTCCAGCGATCGGATGATGCCGGGATTGACCTTGTCCGGTTCGCCGACAAGGCCGAGGTCGACCCGCTCACCGTCCTTAGTCATTTCCGTCTTCTTGGCATGGAGCAGATTGTCGTCCTTACCAGAAATGCCGACCGCCTTGCCGCCGGCGGTATTGATCGCTGATACGATCTGCTTGTTGATCGAGCCGGAAAGAACCATCTCGACCACTTCCATCGCCGCGGCGTCTGTGACGCGCAAGCCGTCGATGAAGCGGGACTGGATATTGAGGCGCTTTAGCATCTCGCCGATCTGTGGGCCGCCGCCATGAACAACCACGGGTAGGATGCCGACCTGGCGTAACAACGTGATGTCGCGGGCAAAAATATTCGCGAGCTCTTTATCCACCATGGCGTGACCGCCATATTTGATGACAAAGCGCTTACCGGCGTATTTTTGCATATAAGGTAGCGCGTCGGTCAGGGTCCGCGCCGTCTTCAACCAGTATTTGGTGTCGGTAATGCTCATCTCTTAAGGCCATCGCTGCGGAAGGTGAAGGAACTTGATATCACGATTTACCGGCGCGCAAAGTGCGGTCGGGGGGCGTTAAAATCAAGGGGGAATTCGTGCGGTGACTGAACAACCGATTGTATTCAGTCCGTCATGGTCGGCCATGACGAGATGGGGTGCGATATTTATCATATTATACTTGGACCCAGCGTTGATCTTACTGGCCGAGCATCCACTGTTTTTAGTGCTATCCTTGCTCAGCGAGTGTCGCCAGGGTATCGCGAATTTCAGTGAGGCCGATACTTTCCTCAGCGCTGGTGACCATGATCTCGGGGTAGGCGGCCGGGCGGCGCTTGATCTGCTCCAGAAACTTCTTTCGGTTGGCCTCGAGCGCTGTGGGCTTCAGCGTGTCCGACTTGGTCATGACCACCTGGTAAGAAAGCGCGAAACGGTCGAGCAGATCCATCAGCTCGATATCGCTTTCCTTATAGCCGTGGCGGCTATCGATTAGCAGCATGACACGTCGGAGATTGGCGCGGCCGCGCACGTAACCTTCGATCAGCTCTGACCATTCGGCGACCTTCGCCTTGCCTACTTTGGCATAGCCATGACCTGGCATGTCGACGAGGATCAGCGTGCCATTAAGATCAAAAAAATTGAGCTGCTGTGTGCGGCCCGGATTTTGTGAAACGCGGGCCAGCGTTTTGCGGCCAGTCAGCGCGTTGACCAGGCTCGATTTTCCTACATTAGAACGGCCGGCGAAAGCGATCTCGATCGGCCCCATCGGCGGCAATTGTTCGAGCTTCATGGCGCCGGCCACGAACTGACATTCACGCTGGAACAGCGCGTCGCCATGAGTCCGATCGCCTGCTTTGCGTTCGCCGCTCACGTTCGTGTCAGGCCTTTTTGGGCTGCTCGGCCGACTTCGTGCCGTGCCGGTACATGATGTATTTCTGCTGGGCAATGGAGAGCGTGTTGTTCCACGCCCAGTAGATGACGAGACCAGCCGGCATCGAGCCCAGCATGAAGGTGAAAATGAACGGCATCACGGCAAACATTTTAGCTTGCACGGGATCTGGCGGTGTCGGGTTGAGGCGCATCTGAGCCCACATGGTGAAGCCCATGATCAACGGCCAGATGCCGATAGAGAGCAAGTGGATGATGGCGCCCACGACGGGCATTGTCATGTAAAGATGGGGGTCCCACGGAATGAGACCGAAGAGATTGAGGATCGAGGTTGGATCGGGCAGCGACAAATCGTGGATCCAGCCGAAGAACGGCGCCTGGCGCATGTCGATCGTGACATACAGCACTTTGTAAAGTGCATAAAAGACTGGGATCTGAACCAAGATCGGCAAGCAGCCGGCTGCTGGATTGACCTTTTCTTTCTTGTAGAGCGCCATCATCTCTTGCTGGAAGCGCCCTTTATCCTCGCCATACTGCGCTTTCAGCTCAGCCATCTTGGGCTGTAGCGCCTTCATCTTGTTCATGGAGGCGTAGGATTTATTGGCCAGCGGGAACATCACCGCCTTGACACAGATGGTCAGAATCAGAATGGCGATGCCCATATTGCCGACATAGCGGACGATCCAGTCGAGAAACGCGTGCAGCGGCTTGGTGAGGAAGAAGAACCAGCCGAAATCAACGGCGCGCTCAAACATCGGAATGTTCAGATTATCCCGATAATGCTCGAGCAATTTTACTTCCTTGGCACCAGCGAAGACCTGATGGATGAAGCTAGCCGAGGCGCCTGCGGTGACATCGCGGGCATCCGCGACATAATCGGCTTGGTAGGAATCAAATTTTGGATCGTAGAGATAATGCGCCGTCAGCTTTGCATCTGCTGGTGGCACCTGCGCCACCAGCCAGTACTTGTCGGAAATGCCAACCCAACCGCCGGTGCTGGTGAAGTTCATCGATTTCGGTTCATTACCTTCGGCATCTTCGTAATGGCCCTTGATTGAATGGTACTTCTCTTCATTGAGCGTACCATCGAAGACGCCCATCGGGCCTTCATGCAGCACATAGGTTTGGCTAGGCGAGGGCGGCAGGCCAAAACGGGCAACACGTGAATAGGGGGAGAGTGAGACCGCGGCGCCGCTGTTGTTCGCGACCGAATCCTCAACCTTGAACATGTAATCGGCGTCGATCGAAATCTTACGTGTGAAAACAAGGCCAGCGCCATTGTCCCAGGTCAGCGTCAGCGGTGTCTGCGGCGTAAGTTGAGCCCCGTCGGCTTTCCAGATCGTCGTGGCATTCGGCACAGCGGTGCCCACAGCTGCCCACCAGCCGGTCTCGGCGATATAGCCATGGAGAGAGTTTGACGGTGTCAGCAGCACGACATTCGGGCTGTCGGGCGCTAGGGTCTCGCGATAATTTTTCAGAATGAGGTCATCGATGCGGCCGCCCTTCAAGGAGACCGAGCCCTTAAGCTTTGGTGCTTCGATGGCAACACGCTGGCTTTGGCCCAAAGCTTCTTCACGTGGAAACTGCTGCGCGGTTCCCGAATTACCCGGCGCACTTGCCGCGGCAGAGGTATTGCCGGTTGTCGTCGCCACAGTGTTACTCGAACTACCGCCGGCGCTGGCAGCCGCTTGGCTGGCTGCCAGCTCGGCTTGCTGTGCGTCATGTGCCGCGCGGAGCTTTTCCTGCTTGGGCATTTCGTAAAGGAACTGCCAGCCGAAGATGATCGCTGCCGATAAAGCGATGGCGATGATCATGTTCTTTTTGTCGGTCTGCGGCATCATCACGGCGATCGAATCCCAGAAAGAGGTTTAAGGCTAAAAAGGTTTAGCGGTCGGTGTGGCAGCCGAATGACTACACAGCGCGGAATGTTCATGCGGTACCGGGTCATAACCACTGCCGCCCCAGGGGTGGCAGCGCATGAGGCGCCGGAGGGTGAGGACAAGACCCTTAACGAGGCCATGTCGCTCGATGGCTTCGATGCCATAGGCCGAGCAGGTCGGTTGATAACGGCAATGAAAGCCGAAGAAGCTTGAAAAGGTGAGTTGATAAAGCCGGATCGGCATAATGCCAAACGTCCGAGTCAGTTTTTGCACTGAGCGCATGTTCACGATGCTGCTCCAGTAACGCCAAGCTTCTTGAGGCCGCGGCGAAAGTCTTCCATGAGCGCGCGGTAATCGCGGTCGATCGTGACGGGCCGCGCGATGAGGACAAGGTCGGTGCCCTTGGCGACAATCGTTGCCTCGCGCAGTACTTCCGCGGCAGCGGCCTTCAAGCGCCGGCGCGCGCGATTGCGGCGGACGGCATTGCCGACTTTGCGGCTGGCGGTGAAGCCAAGCCGAACCTCTGTCAGGTCCGGGACGGTGGTGCCTGGGAGGATGATCGCTGGGGTGGTGATCGCTGGGACGGTCTCGTCCTTGCGCGCTTGCAGGACCAGGCCTGGCGCCACCCATTTGCGGTTCGCTGCTGCGGCGGCCAAAAATTCGGCACGCCGTTTCAGGCGGCCGATGCGAGTCATCGTTCGGAACGTATGCTTTGAAGAGCGGCTGATAACAAGGGCCGTCAGCGCCAATTAGGCGCTGAGACGCTTGCGACCCTTGGCCCGGCGCGACGAGACAACCTTCTGACCACCGACCGTAGCCATGCGCGAACGGAAGCCATGGCGGCGCTTGCGGACCAGCTTGCTCGGCTGATAGGTACGTTTCACGGTAATTCTCCAAGAATTCAATCAGTTGTGCTTGGCGCGGCTATATAAAGAAAGCCTCAGCCGGAGTCAATTCAGATGGGCCATTCAGAACGGCCGCAAGACGCTGCTTATAGGGGAAGTTTCCGTCGCCGTATACCGTCGAAAACGCAGTTCCTTGTGGATTTTTATAATCGACTTATAAGATTAGTACTAAATTTTTAATTGATCTAGTCGATTAATCTGAGAATGGCAACCTGGCGTCGATTGTTTTAGGGTCCAACCTCCCGAACTCGCAACCGATCCTTCCCGTGGCACCACGCATCACCATTATCGTCAATCCCATTGCCGGTCGCCGGTGTCGCCTGACGCTGGAGGATGTGTGCGATCGCCTTGCGGCGCGTGGTTGGACGGTCGAGCTGAAGCCGACCGCCGCCCGTGGCGACGCTGAGCGGTTCGCCCGCGAAATTGCTGATCTACCTAGGGAATCTCGGCCCGACCTGCTGGCCGTTGCCGGCGGTGACGGCACGATCGGCGAGGCGATCAACGGGCTCAGCGGTGCTGCAACCGACCTTCCCATCGCCATCATTCCGATGGGGACGGCAAACGTACTGGCGGCCGAAATCGGCCTTCATGTAAACGCAGAGTCGATTGTCGACACGATCGATGCGCGCCAATCCCAGGCTGTCTATATCGGGCGCGCTAACGGTCGGGCCTTTACCCTGATGGTAGGCGTCGGCATTGACGCCCATGTGGTCGCCGATCTCGATATTGCGCTCAAACGCCGCATCGGCAAAGGTGCTTATGTTTGGGGCGCTATCAAGCAGCTGTTCCGCTTCGGTTTTCCGACCTACCAAGTCAGTATCGATCATCAAAAGCCGCTCAACGCCGCATCCGTCATCGTTGCCAAGGGCCGTTTCTATGGCGGCAGCCACGTGGTGGCGCCACAAGCAAAGCTGGGCGATCGCAAATTCCAGGTCTGTTTGTTCGAGCAGCCTGGCCTGTTTCACATGCTGCGCTATGCCTTGGCACTGACGCTCGGTCGTCTGCCAAAGGCTTCGGGCTACACGATCTTAGAAGGCTGCGACATCATGATCAGTGGGCCGGAAGGCGATCCGGTACAGGGAGATGGCGACATTCTGAGCCATCTTCCGGTCCAAATAGTGATCGCACCCGCACCGGTGCAACTTATCATGCCGCTTAGGCCGTAAAGCCTGAAATCTTGTGCGATTTTCGACGCCGCTGCCCTGCCAGCCGCCTATTGGCACGGCTCTCGTGAGAAGTAGATTTGCCGCGTTTTAGCGCCGGCCAACTAATCGTGCCGATCAAAGGAATGTTTATGCTGGGGCGGCGTTGGCCGCTCTACTGGCTTCATGCGTCGGTTGAATCGCGGGTAAAGCCCCGCGTGACCGCGGTCGCCGGCACACGTACCATGGCCGGAAGCTGCCGACGCCCACGCTTGGCTGGTATGGCGCCGTAAACCTGCTTTGTTGCTTCAATGATAATGGCGCCAGCAAGGCCTGGCATAGCGTGGCGGGCAAAGGCATCCCAGCCAGCGGCCATGCGCAACCAGGATCTATTGCAGATCGGAAGAAAGCATAAACTGCGTTCGGTCCGGAGCGGCGTAAAGGAATGATTGCGCAGTAAGCGCGAGAGCTGACCTGAGGAATAAGGCTGGCCATAGCCGAAGGGCGTGCGTTCGCTTTGCGACCAGAAGCTACGGCGGTTTGGCACCACTAGCATCAACCGTCCGCCACCGGCGAGCACGCGCCAAGCTTCTCGCAGCATGTCGCCTGGATGGTCCGATCCTTCTAACCCGTGCACCATCAGAATGCGGTCGACGGAATAATCCTGCAGTGGCAATTCGGTTTCGTCGGCAAGCGCCGTCAAATTAGGTTCTTCATGCGGCCAATGCACGACACCCTGACCTGCCGGCATGATCGACAGCACGCGTTCCGCTTCCGCGCGAAAGGGCTGTAAGAAGGGTGTGGCGAAACCGATGCCGAGCACAGACTGCCCGCGCACGTCCGGCCACATGTCGCGAATGCGAGCGCGCAGCAGATGACATGTCACCGCCCCGAGCGGTGTCTGGTAAAAATCGCGGACATCTACAACATCTTGAAACAAGGCAATCTCGCTTAGCTGAACCTCGTCTTGATTATGGCACATCCACTGCTATCGTCAGCCCATAAGTCTGAAATCTTAAGTTATTGACGATATTTGTTTCGGGAGCCCGCCATGCCGCAGGAAGCCACCAGATTCGCCTTGGAAATCCTCGTTTTCCCGATGCTGTCGGATAATTACGGTTTTCTGCTCCACGATCCTGCAAGTGGTGAAACGGCAGTGGTTGACCCAGCCGAAGCAGCACCTGTTCTCGATGCCTGCGCTGCACGCGGCTGGCGCCTCACCCATATTCTCAATACGCATCACCACGGCGATCATGTCGGTGGCAATCTCGAGCTGAAGTCCATGACCGGCTGCAAAGTGATGGGGCCAGCTTATGACCGCGACCGCATTCCTGGTCTTGACATTGCCGTCGATGAGCAAAGCGGCGCGGATTTTGGCAGCCGACATGCGCCCGTCTTTTTTGTGCCAGGACATACGCGTGGCCATATCGCCTTTTGGTTTCCCGAGGATCACGCGCTTTTTTGCGGCGACACGTTGTTTTCGCTGGGATGCGGGCGCCTTTTTGAAGGCACGCCCGCGCAAATGTGGTCATCGCTATTGAAGCTGCGGGCACTTACTG
>CAYOYT010000062.1:0-9534 GCA_964408245.1 uncultured Dongia sp.
AGAAGTACGCCGACAGGTGAATACTGCGTCGCAGCGCCTTGGCCGCCGTCTCAAGATCTTGGTCGGAAAGCCAGGTCTTGACGGCCATTCCAACGGCGCCGAGCAGATCGCCGTGCGCGCCCGCGATGCCGGTATGGAGGTTGTCTATGAGGGTATTCGCCTGACCCCTGCCCAGATCGTCAACGCGGCACTCGAGGAAAGCGTGCATGTGGTGGGGCTTTCCATCTTGTCCGGCTCGCATATTGCCCTGGTTGGTGATGTCATGGCGCGTCTGCAGGCAATGGGCCTTTCCGACGTGCCGGTCGTGGTGGGCGGTATCATTCCACCCGAGGATGAAAAAAGGTTGTTGGAGTTTGGCGTGGCGCGGGTTTATACGCCCAAGGATTACGATATCAACTCTATCATGGCGGGGATTGTTACTCTGGTAGATCAACGCTCGCGGGCGGCATGACTCAACGCTCTTTCGGACCGGACTTTCAGCATGAATTCGAAGATCTGCTGGCATGGCGCCGTGATGTGCGCCATTTCAGCACCGATCCCGTGCCGGCTGAGCTGATAGAGCATTTACTCGATCTCACTTCGCTTTCACCGTCGGTCGGCAACGCACAGCCCTGGCGCTTCGTAAGCGTTGACGCGCCGGCGCGGCGGGCAGACATCATCGCCAATTTCCAGCGTGCCAATGAAGCGGCCCTTGCCTGCTATGAGGGCGAGAAGGCGGAGCTTTATGCCAAGCTCAAGCTTGCTGGTTTGCTTGAGGCGCCACGACATTTCGCTGTCTTTTGTGACGAGACGACGGCTCAAGGGGCGGGGCTCGGTCGCCAGACGATGCCAGAGACACTGCGCTATTCGACCGTTCTGGCGATCCATACCTTGTGGCTGGCAGCGAGGGCGCTCGGTCTCGGTCTCGGCTGGGTCTCGATCATCGATCCCGGCGCGGCGACAGTGGCCCTGGATGTGCCGGACGGATGGTATTTCGTTGCCTATCTTTGTATCGGACTGCCGGCGGAGGATCATGTCGAGCCGGAATTGCAGCGCCGTGGCTGGCAGGCAAGAGAAAGCGCCTGTCGCCGGGTATTGCAGCGCTGATCACTGCTCAAGGGTGAGGCGGTCATCCGCCACATGCCAAGCCCGCAGGCGGCGCAGGAAATCCATTCCGAGCAGTGAATGCGGCATGTCGGCGCCGTTCACTGTGGCAGGCAGGTCATGGATGACGATGTTGCCCAGCCTGAACTCGCTAATGACGATAGGTGCTCCGCGCACCTGGCCGTTTGCCGTTTCGGCTATCCGGGTAAAGGCAAGCTTCGAGAGATCATAACCCAATCGCTGCGCGGCGTCGGGCGACAAGACGACGTTACTGGCACCGGTATCGACGAGAAAGTCGAGATCGATGGCATCGGCCTGGGCGGTCACTTCGAAATGGCCGCTGCTTGCCGCCGGATAGCTCATGCTGCGCTCGCCTTCGATACGGCCATCGCGCGGCATCAGTTCGCCCGAAAAGCGCGCTCCGAGCGACCCAAATTCGTGCCGAAAGGAATAACCGAGAATGATCACACAGAAGATTACGACCCAGGTCGCAATCTGCGCCAAAGTACGATGTGTGTCGTAGCGCAACCGGGTGAAAACGCCTGCACCGAGCAGGGCCACCGCGCCCAGCAGATAAATAAAGTGGATCAGGTTGTCTTCGTTGCTAAGCATCTTAGAGCCGCGGCAAGATAAGGAAAAAGATTCCGGCAATTAACAGCGAGTGCTCTGGCCAAACAGATCAGCTGGATGCGCGGCATGCTCTTCTCTTTCCAGGGCATGCAGTGCGGGACCGGCATTCAGCCCAAGAGAATGCCGGCCCGTCCACAACTACTATTGCGTGATGGCTCCCGACATCGCTTTCGTAAGCTCAACAAGATTGATGAACTCTGCGCGCTCACCGCCCGAATCTTTACCACGGCCAGAGCGAGCAAGGTCTGCGATCTTGCCCAGATCATAATTACCGATCCGCTCGCCGCCCTTGAGATACTGTCCGAAGGCGGCAACGGCAGCGGCAAAATTGTCGTCAGTGTTAGGTGGCGTGTCGCGGTTGAGCCACGTTGCGGGCAGAGGCGTTTCGATGAGTTTCGACGAATCACCGTTGGGTGCCTTGTAACGGATGCGTAAGAAGGCAAACTCATCGGCCTTAACGGCATTGACGGGTGGCGTCGGCTCACTCTGTTCGTAGCGCAATGGATCGACGCTGAGCCCTTTTGAGCCCACGAGGGCTATTTCGTAGAGCGCCGTGACGCTATGTCCGGCGCCGATTTCACCTGCATCCTTCTGGTCGTTGTTGAAATCCTCGCGATTGAGTGCGCGATTTTCATAGCCGATCAAGCGATACTCGGCGACGACAGTTGGATTGAATTCAATCTGAATTTTCACATCCTTGGCGATGGTTTCTATATTCGCTTGCAGGCCGTCGACCAATTGGCGCTTCGCCTCATTGAGAGAATCGATATAGCCATAGCTACCGTTGCCAACATCGGCGATCTGTTCCATGAGCGCGTCATTGTAATTGCCTTCACCAAAGCCAAGTGTCGACAGCGCGATGCCAGACTTGCGATTTTCCTCGATCATCTTCTTCAACGCGTCGATATCCGTGACGCCAACATTAAAATCGCCATCGGTTGCGAGAAGGATACGGTTAATGCCGCCACCAACCTTCGCCTCACGTGCCTTGGCGTAAGCGAGCGCAATGCCTTCACCGCCCGCCGTGCTGCCGCCGGCTTCCAAGCCGTCGATCGCGGCGCGGATGGTCTCTTTCTCACTGCCGGCGGTGGGTGCCAGGACGAGACCTGCCGATCCAGCATAAGTCACGATCGTTACCTTGTCTTCTGACTCCAACTGATCGACCAGCATCTTCATGCCGGTCTTGAGCAGCGGCAGCTTGTCGGGCGCCTGCATCGAACCGGAAACGTCGATGAGGAAGACAAGGTTAGCCGCCGGTCGGTGATCATGCGGGGTCTGATAGCCTTTGATGGCCAGCCGCAGCAGTTTTGTTTCGGGATTCCACGGCGTCGTCATCACATCGGCGTCGGTGTGAAACGGCACGCTGGAATCGCTGGGGCTTTTGTAATTATAGCTGAAGTAGTTGAGCATTTCCTCGACACGGACGGCATCGGCCGGCGGCTTCTGACCGTTCATGAGAAAACGCCTAATATTGGCATATGAGCCGGTGTCGACATCGATGGAGAAAGTCGAGACGGCCGCCTCGGCCGTCCGCTTGATCGGGCTGTCCTCACTATGGGCATAATTCTCGGTGTTTTGCGGTACGGCATATGGCTGCGCCTGCTCTGCCCTTTTGTACTCACTGCCTAGAGTGGTGGCGCCCATACCGGCGACGCTGGAGTCCGGCTTGGCGGGTGCATAAGAAGGCGCAGATTGTTTGACGGGTGCAGGAGGCGATGCTGGTTGCCCGCTGAGCGTGGAAGATTGTTCTGGGGTCACCTGAACTTCGGCAACCTCCCGATCCTTATCATCCCTTTGCTCAAGGGAAGGTTGCGTGCCCCCGGGTGTCGTCGATGCAGTCGTATCCTTCGCCTGTTCAGCTCCGCACGCCGAAAGCACCAACATGGCGGCGACTGAGACCGAAGACAGAATCACGCATTTTCTCATGGCAGTGCCCTTATTTTGAAGAAACGTCCCTTGCGTGAACATCAGTGCGGACCGCGGCAAAAACAGGACTGGATTGTGGCAAAGTTGAGACTTAAGCGGGTAGCTGCAAGCTAAAGTAAGCCAAAACACTTATACGAGTGCGATTTTAAGAACGCAACTATAAATAGATATATTTTTAGATAATTATCGTCAACGGAACATCGATTAATCCAAAGAGTGATCAACTTATGTCCGTTGTCGGTCTTGTGTGAATGGAGGGCAAATCTCTCATTTGAGAGATTCTCGAAATATCAGCTTTTTTATTTTTTGACGACAGCATCAAAAAGCTCGCGCGCATAGTGCGAGACTGGGGGGCCGAAATCATTCACATCGTTGGTCTTGCGCGTATCCTTTAGATATGGCTGCACCAATTCAGCAATTATGTTCTCTTGAATGCAATAATCGCCACGCGCATGCTGATAGATGATTTGAGTGAAAGTATTGCGTAGAAATTGTGCGTCACTCTTCGCAAAAAGCTTTGCTAATCGCTGCGGGCCTTCTTCGTCGCCCATGCACGTGGCATATTCGTTGAAAATCCAGTCACTCACACCTCTCAGCGTCGAGCTTTTGTAATTGATCCGCTTGTCTATCTCGATGCGCAAATCAATATTAAAACCCATCGCTACGGCTAGAATGGTACCTTGCAGATGTGGCTTGGTAACATCATCCATAATTGAATGGAGTGCATCAGAGACATTACTTTTAAGTTCTATCTGAGCGGCTTCATCGCCATACCGCTGTGCATAGATTTTAAATTGATGTATTGTACCTAGCGAATGCATCTTAAACTCATCTGACCATTTCGGTGACATCTCTTGGGACAGATGTCCGACAATCCCGTAAAAACATTTAGGCGGCGGCAGTGAGCGAAAGTCTGTGAAGTGCCAAAATAAGATTGTCTCATCTACTGGCTGCATTTCAGATTGGATCTGAACCGCGCTCTGATACATGCCGATCGGGCATTCTTGGTGTATAAGATATAGATAATCCAAAGCTGTCTCCTGGGAGCCATACTTGGGTGCTCATAATGTATTATCTTCTTACTTTATATGCGCTTGCTCACTTGAGCCGTTTTTTATGAGTTTTTTAGCGCCAGTTGCGGCTGCGCGACACGGCCGTGCGAAACTTCATGCGCTGTTCATCAGGTAATTGTCCCGCGGTGAGGCGAATTTTGGGAGCGGGCGGTGGCGGCAGGGTATCGAGTGCCGCAAGGCCAGCACCGATCAGCGCCAACTGTGCTGTACCGAGGCCGGTCAATTCCGTACTCGCCGGAATGACAATCTCGCGGCCCAGCGCGTCAGCGACGAAGCGGCCGAAATAGCTGTTCTTAGCAAGCCCACCGTCAATCGAGATGCAAGCACCAATCGGCGCCAGGCGCGACATGGCGGCAATGACTTCGCTGGCGCGCAAGGCCACACCTTCCAGTAAAGCCTGCATCATATCAGCCTTGCTGGTGTCGAGACCGAGGCCCAACCACATGCCGGCGGCGGACCGATCCCAATAGGGACAACCGAGCCCGCTCAAGGCCGGCACGAAAACGAGGTCGCGGGAAATGGCGCTGGCGGCAGTGAACGCATCGATTTCCGTATAATGCCCAAAGAGGCCGAGGTTCCGCGCCCAGTTGACAGCCGAAGCGGCGTTATAGACGCCACCGTCTAAGGCATAAGCTGGTGCTGCGTTCTTGAGGCGCCAGGCGATTGTCGGCAGTAGACCGCTGGCAACGTCGCGCAGCGGCTTGTCGCCAGCAATGCAAAGCGCGAAGGCGCCAGTACCGAAAGTGATTTTGGCGTCACCCGTCTTGCGGCAGCCATGGCCAAAGAGGGCGGCCTGTTGATCGACAACGCTTGTCGTCACAGGCGTCATGCCGATTGAGCCAAAATCGTCGGCTGTCGAGCGAATTTCTGGCAAGCATTCAATTGGTATGCCGAAGAGGTCGCACAGCACCGGGTCCCAGTTAAGTGTTTCCAAATTCATCAGGCTGGTACGCGAGGCGGTCGTCACGTCGGTCGCGAAGGTATTGGTAAGCCGGTCGAGGAAAAACGCGTCGCTGGTACCCAGGCGCAGACGACGTTGTTTCAACAGCGATTTCGCATCATCGACATTGTCTAGCAGCCAGCGCAATTTGCTAGCGGAGAAATAAGGATCGAGCGGTAGACCTGCACGCGATAATGTCGTCTCTTCATGCACGGCCTCCTTGAGGCGCGCGATCGCATCATTGGTGCGGGAATCTTGCCAGACGATGGCGTTGTAGATTGCGCGCTTGGTTTGCGCATCCCAGGCAATGACGGTTTCTCCCTGATTGGCGATACCTATGGCGCGTGCCTTGCCGCCATTTTCGATACAGCTATCGATATGGCCAATCAGTTCTTCTGGATCGTGCTCAACCCAGCCCGGTGCCGGTAAAATCTGGCGATGCTCGAAACCTGATAGCGTCTCGAAGCGCCCATCCGTGTAAAGCCGGTGCGATTTGGTCCCAGTCGTGCCTTGGTCGATAGCGAGGACAAAATCGGACATGGACTCTCGCGATCAGCTGCGTGAGGTAAGATCGACAGTGAGGTGATGAACATTGCCGAGGTCGATCGCCGGCACGGACCAAGCGATGCGCCGCTCGGGCAGCACATTCATAGAGCGTGACCAGATCTCATGTCCATCGGCCAACACGCGCAACGTGCCGTTGACGGCTTCACGCGCGCGCGCCTTGAAAAGAAGTGGATCATAAGGCCTGTGTCCGGTGAGGCGTTGCGGATAGACGTAGCTGAGCGCGCCAGCCGCCTCGATACGGATCGGCACTGCTTGTGTCGGCAAAGCGCCCGTCAGCGCGGCATGGATCGCACGAGCTGCCGATCTACCTTCACGATAGCATTGGCCAGCCGTCTCAATCCCGCGCAGGAGATTGCCGGCGGCGAAATAGCTGGCATCCGTGCAGCGGTAAAGCTGATCGATGACAGGCCCGCGCGTACCTGGATCGAGTTCTAAATGGCTTTGCATGAGTAGGCTGGTCTCCGGTCGGAACTGCCCGGTAAAGATAATTCCATCGCCTTCTAGCACGCGCTCGCGACCCCTGCGCTTGAAGGAGATACCTTCGACCTTGCTTTGGCCAAGTATCGTGAGATCGCTACAGCCCGTGAAGACGGGGACACCGAACGCGATGCGTGCCACCCAATCACTTGGGCGCCGCGCGGTGATTCGGTCGCCTGCCTCTAGCATAGCAACCGCTTTCACGCCGATATGGCCCAGTGTCAACAAGCTTGCGAAGGAGACGAGCTCTGTGCCGATCACAATCGGTCTTTGGAATGGCGACTTACCGCGCAAATAAACGAATTGCTGCAAGGCGCCAGTATTCATAACGCCCCAGGGTCGCGTGCCAGAGACAAGCCGAGTGCTGCGCGGTGTTTCGCGTGCCCCCATCGCCAATAGCACTTTCTGCCCCTGAAAGGTCTCGGGCCCTTTGGGACCCGTGGTCTGGATGCGCCCGTTCGGCTCCAGCTTCAAAACGGTATGGCCGAGACGCAGATCGAGATCAGCAACGTCGTCGAGGAGACGTCTGGCAAAGTCGGGCCCTGTCATCAACCGGCCGAATTGCAGCAGGCCATAGCCGGTATGACCACAATGGCGCGGTATGCCCCCACCCTGTGGCTCACGGTCGAGAATGACAATGTCGCGGTGGCCAAGACGCTTCAGTTCCGCCGCAGCGGAAAGACCGGCCGGACCAGCGCCAAGAATGACGACGTCATGAGTCTTCATGGCGCAATCTTTCCCTCTGCCAGGGCCATCACATGCGCACTGCAATAGAAGCCTTGACAGCGACCCATCATGACGCGTGTGCGGCGCTTTAGGCCGCCGATATTGCCGGCGGGAAAATTGCCGCTCATCGCCGCTTCGACTTCGCCACGGGTCACCCATTCGCAGTGGCAGATGATCTCAGCACCGAGCAGGCTTTGATAAGGCCGCGTATTCTCCTCGCACAGATTGGGAACGGGCGTCCAGATCGGCGCGGCGTCATACAAGCGGCCGAAGTTCGCGGCATACAAGCCGTCCACATGCTGAGCGATACCAAGCGCGCCGGTAAGACCCGTCGAGCGAATGCCGGCGACGGTGATCCATCGCCGATCAGGATGTGCGACGATCTGGTAATCCTTGAACTCGGTCGCCGGTCGTAGTCCTGCATAGACGGCGCTGACATCCATGCTTGCAAGGCCTGGCAGCATCTCTACACCGCGCGCGACCAGTTGGCGCAACGCGGCCTCATCGACGGTGGCATGAATGCGGTCTTCTTGATCTTCTGCGGTGGGGCCGACAAGCAGGTTACCAAACGCCGTGCGACAAATGACGATCCCCTTCGTTCGTTCAGTGGGAACCGGCAAGATGATTGCTTTGACGAGGCGTGACGCCGGCTTGTCGAAGACGACAAACTGTCCCTTGCGGGGCGTGATCTTGAAGGGAGCTGGGCGATTAATCGCTTCGACGACATCGCCGTGATTGCCGGCGGCATTGATGACGAGATCGGTTGTGATCTCGCCCTGGTTCGTGTCCAGATGCCAGATGCCATCGAAATGCCCGCCGCTGACTTGGCAGTTGCGTAGAATCACACCGCCGTGAGCGAGCCCTTGATGCACATAAGCAAGCGGTGCTGACCAGGGGTCGATGATGTGTTCTCCCGGGACATGCACGCCGGCGAGTGCCTTGGGTGAGAGCAGGGGTTCCATGCGGCGCAGCTGGTCGCGGTCAACCTTGCTCACATCGGTGACATCGTTCGCATGTGCCTTGGCAATGATGTCATCCAGTTTCTGCACCTGCTCATCATTCCATGCCACGACAAGTGCACCGGACTTCATTAGCGGTAGGTTGAGATGCTCACGGATGTCGAGGTATTCGCGATAGCCCCGCTGCATGCAGGCAAGTTCGAGCGAGCCAGCCGGTGCATCGAATCCTGTATGAAGCAGGGCACTATTGCCCTTGGAGGCGCCCGACAGAATATCGCCGCCGGCCTCAAGCAGAACGGTATGCACATTGGCCATGGCGAAACGGCGGAAGATGGCACAACCCACCACGCCACCGCCGATAATCACCACTTGGGCATGATTGCTATCGGTCAATATGATCGCCCCCTGATCTCACCGTGAGTTTGCCATGGGCGGAGGGAAAAATCATGCGTGAGCGCTTGCCGCGCCTCATAAAAAGTCATCCCCAGGTTCCGAAGGCGCGTGCAGATATGCGTCGGCGGGACCGGGGGATGACGACATTCTTCAGTGACGCTACAGCTGTGTGCGGAAATGAAAGGATTTCGGCCGTGTCAGCATTTCGTAGCCAACGCGCGACAATGTTGCGCCGCGGCCGGAATCCTTGACGCCAACCCAGGCGAGGGCGGGGTCAAGATAGTCGCAACGATTCATATAGACCGTGCCAGTCTCGATCTCGCTGCCGATCTTGCGGGCGGCATCGGCATCCATTGTCCACAATGCTGCGGTAAGGCCGTATTTACTATCATTCATCAGCTTTACGGCTTCATCGTCGTTCGTCACCTTCATGATGCCGATGACCGGACCGAAGCTCTCCTCCGACATCACCGACATCGAGTGATTAACGTTGGTGAGAACTTGCGGTGCGAGATACGGTGAGCCCGGCTTGTCGGCAGTAAAGGATTTAGTGTCGATGAGGGCCTTGGCGCCCTGGCGTACCGCATCGGCGATCTGGCCACGGACGAATTCGGCGGCCGAGGTTCGGACCATCGGTCCAAGATTGGTCGCCGTATCGAGTGGATTGCCGAGCTTGTAGGTTTTGGTGAGGTCGACGAAGCCCTCGACGAATTTATCGTAGAGGTTCTCATGCACATAGATTCGCTCGATAGCGCAGCAG
>CAYOYT010000063.1:0-9471 GCA_964408245.1 uncultured Dongia sp.
CCTCCAGCAGGGCCTGCAGCAGTGGTGGCACGCCGCTGCCGGGCGCGCCCACGTTCAACGTGCCGCCGGCCAGCTGCGCCAGGCGGGTGAGCTGCGGCGCCTTCGCCAGGCGGCGGGCGCTGTCATCGAAGCCAAGGTCGAGCGTGGCCGCGGCACCGTGGCAACACTCTTGGTACAAAAGGGCACGCTCAGAGTCGGCGATATCTTTGTGGCTGGCGCCGAATGGGGCCGCGTCCGAGCGCTGCTCGACGACCGTGGCCGCAATATCGAGAGTGCTGGCCCCGCGACCCCTGTCGAGGTACTGGGTCTGCAAGGGACGCCGCTTGCTGGCGATGTTTTCGTCGTCGTCGATTCCGAAGCGCGCGGGCGTGAAATTACCGAGTTCCGCCTGCATCGTCAGCGCGAGAAGCTGGCTGCTGCTGCCGGCCGCTCGACGCTAGAGCAGATGTTCTCGAAGATCCAGGCCGGCGAAGCCAAGGAAGTGCCGGTGGTTGTTAAGGCCGACGTGCAGGGTTCGGTGGAAGCTATTTCCAGCAGCTTGCGCCAACTCGGCAATGAGGAGGTCAAGGTCCGTATCCTTCACGCGGCGGTGGGCGGTATTAACGAAAGCGATATCACGCTGGCCCGCGCCTCGGGTGGCATGATCATCGGCTTCAACGTCCGTGCTAACCCGCAGGCGCGCGAGATGGCGCGGCGCGATCATGTCGACATCCGCTACTATTCGATCATCTACAACGTGGTCGACGATATTAAAGCAGCGATGTCGGGCATGCTGGCGCCGACCTTGCGGGAAAAGTTCCTTGGCAATGCGGAGATTCGCGAGATCTTCAGCATCACCAAAACCGGCAAGGTCGCCGGCTGCATGGTGACCGAGGGCATGGTCAAGCGCGGCGGCAAGGTCCGCTTGCTGCGCGACAACGTGGTGATCCACGAAGGCACGCTGAAGACGCTGCGCCGTTTCAAGGACGAAGTTCGCGACGTGAAGGAAGGCTTCGAATGCGGCATGGCCTTCGAGAATTACGACAACATCGAAAAGGGCGATGTCATCGAGTGCTTCGAGATGGAAGAAATCGCCCGCGAGCTGGCTTAGCTCGGACGCAGTGCATTCACGGGTCCTGCCGACGCATGTCGGCATGCGCCGACAGACTCGGAATGTCGGCATGCACCGACAGACTCGGAATGTCGGCATGCACCGACAGGCCCTGGGATGGCGCTGTTATTACCTAACGTCATGCCCGGGCCCAGTGTTGGTCCAGCTGGCCGGGCATCCACTTTTTGAGCTACCGACAAATGCCACGCAAGAAGACGATCACACCCAAGGCCGGTCAGCGGCAATTGCGTATCGGCGAGGAAATCCGCCATGCGCTGTCTGGATTCATTGCCGATAACAGTCTGGCCGACCCCGATCTCGCTGGTCGTATGATTACAGTAACCTTGGTCAAGATCAGCCCGGATTTGCGCAACGCGACGATCTTCATCGCGCCGTTTGCCGCGAGCCGCGAGCCTGGCGAAGCAAAGGTGATCGTCCGTGCGCTCAATCGCGCCGCCGGTTATTTTCGTGGTGAACTTGCGCGCGCGGTCGAGATGCGTGTTTCGCCCCAATTGCGCTTCAAAATTGACGACAGCTTCGACGAGGCGAGCCGCATCGAGAGCCTGCTGCACGATCCCGTCGTCCGTGCCGATGTTGCCAAGAAGCCGGAACCCGAAGCCGACCAATGAGCCGGCGCAAAAAAGGTCAGAAGATCGACGGCTGGCTTATCCTCGACAAACCGCTGGATATTACCTCGACGCAGGCTGTTAATGTCGTGCGGCGTCTGTTCGACGCGCAGAAGGCGGGTCATGGCGGCACGCTCGATCCGCTGGCAACCGGCATCCTACCGATTGCGCTCGGGGAAGCGACCAAGACCGTGCCTTATGTCATGGACGGCACCAAGACTTATCGCTTTACCTTGACGTTCGGTGAAGCGCGCTCGACCGACGATGCCGAAGGCGAGGTGATTGCGCGCTCCGACAAGCGGCCGACTGCCGCTGAGATTGCCGCCGCCCTCCCCAACTTCATCGGCGACATCTCACAGATTCCGCCGCAGTTTTCGGCGATCAAGGTGGCGGGTGAGCGGGCCTATGACCTGGCGCGTGACGGCGAGAAAGTAGACCTCGCCCCCCGCCGCATTCGGATCGACGACTTCCGCCTCACGGAGATTCTGAGCGCCGATGAGGCGGCTTTTGAGGTGCGATCGGGCAAGGGTGCCTATATGCGGAGCTTGGGGCGCGATCTGGCTCAACATCTTGGGTCTGTTGGCCATATTTCCGCCCTTCGACGTCTATCCGTTGGGGGCTTCACGGAAAAACAGGCGATTTCGCTGGACGCCCTGAAGGGGTTGGGGCATATTCCGGCCGCTTTTGAGCATTTACTGCCGATAGAGACCGCGCTGGACGACATCCCGGCACTCGCCTTATCGGCCACCGAGGCGATACGCCTTCGGTCCGGGCAACCGGTTGGATTACTCCACCGCCAAGACCGCGATCGATTTCGGGACTTCGTTCCCGGCGGCATGGTTTGCGCCATGTCGGAAGGCAAACTCCTAGCCCTCACCCGTTATGAGGCAGGCGAACTCGTCCCGGTGCGCGTCATCAACCATTAGGACCATAAAGGAGAAGGTCGATGTCGATTACTGCGGAACGTAAGCAGGAAGTTCTGAAAGAATTCGCCAAAGCGGCCAACGATACCGGCTCGCCCGAGGTGCAGGTCGCGCTTTTGACCGAGCGTATCAAGAATCTGACCGAGCATCTGCAAAGCCACGATAAGGACTTCCACTCGCGTCGCGGCCTCTTGGTTATGGTTGGGCAACGCCGTCGCTTGCTCGACTATCTCAAGAAGACCAACACGCAGCGCTACCAGGACATCGTTTCCAAGCTGGGTCTGCGCCGCTAAATCCCAACGGGGATCCCGCCCAGGGCCAAGGCCTGAGGGCGGGATTGTCGTATTGGGCCTATTGATGCAATCCCGATACGCAGTTCCCCAACACAACGGCCGGCGCGGTTCATCGACCGCCGTGCCATCAGCCGTCCTGCGCCGGGCCGACGCAAGCAACGCCATCTCACATGGTCGCGTTGCTTTCGCGGGTCCGGCATCCCCTCGGTCGAAGATGTGGCAGCACCTGAAGAACAGGGCGGCCAGAAAGGACCATTGATATGTTTAAGATCTATCGCAAGGAATTGATGTGGGGCGGCCGCAAGCTGACGCTCGAGACCGGCCGCATCGCGCGCCAGGCCGACGGCGCCGTCCTTGCCACTTATGGCGAAACCGTCGTGCTGTGCACCGCCGTCGGCGCCAAATCGCCGAAGCCAGGTATCGATTTCTTCCCGCTCACTGTGAACTATCAGGAAAAGACCTTCGCTGCTGGCAAGATCCCAGGTGGCTTCTTCAAGCGTGAAGGCCGACCGACGGAGAAGGAAGTGCTGACCAGCCGCCTGATCGATCGTCCGATCCGCCCATTGTTCCATGAGACCTATCGCAACGAAACGCAGGTTGTCTGCACGACCTTGAGCCACGATCTGGAAAACGATCCAGACATTGTTGCTTTGATCGGTGCCTCGGCCGCTCTCACCATTTCCGGCATCCCGTTTCTAGGTCCGATCGGTGCTGCGCGCGTCGGCTATGTCAACGGCGAGTACGTTCTTAACCCGAAGCGTTCGGATCTGCCAAACTCCAAGCTTGACCTCGTCCTCGCCGGTACGTCGGAAGGCGTGCTGATGGTGGAATCGGAGGCCCAGGAGCTTTCGGAAGAAGTCATGCTTGGCGCCGTCAATTTTGGCTTCAAAGAATTCCAGTCGGTGATCAACGCGATCATCGAATTGGCTGAGCAATGCGCCAAGGATCCGCGCGAGCTGACGCCGCCGGATGCTGCTGCTGTCGAGATCTTCGGTGCCTTAAAGTCGCAGTTCAGCGATAAGCTCGCTGAAGCCTATCGCGAGACCGCCAAGCAGGCGCGCACCGAAAAGGTCGCGGCTGTAAAGGATGAGGCCAAGAAAACCCTCGGCACCGACGACAAGAAGGTCGAGCTGGTTGGCAAACAGTTCAAGGAACTGGAAAAGAACATCGTCCGTGGCAACATCCTGAAGACCGGACTGCGCATCGACGGCCGCGACACGAAAACCGTCCGGCAGATCACGGCGGAAGTCGGCGTGCTGCCACGCGCTCATGGTTCAGCACTTTTCACCCGGGGCGAAACCCAAGCTCTCGTGGTGACAACGCTCGGCACGGGCGATGACGAACAGATCATCGATGCGCTGGACGGCGAATTTCGCGAAACCTTTATGTTGCATTACAACTTCCCGCCGTATTCGACCGGTGAAGCTGGCCGCATGGGTTCGCCGGGGCGCCGCGAAATCGGTCACGGCAAGCTCGCTTGGCGTGCGGTTCATCCGCTGCTCCCGGCCAAGGAAGCCTTCCCCTACACGATCCGTGTCGTCTCCGAGATCACGGAATCGAATGGCTCGTCGTCGATGGCCACCGTTTGCGGCTCGTCGCTCGCGATGATGGATGCAGGCGTGCCGCTGGGGCGGCCGATCGCTGGCATCGCCATGGGCCTGATCAAGGAAAAGGATGGTTACGCGGTCCTCTCCGACATCCTCGGCGATGAAGATCATCTGGGCGATATGGATTTCAAAGTTGCCGGTACCGATCAGGGCATCACCGCCCTGCAGATGGACATCAAGATCACCTCGATCACGGCCGAGATCATGAAGATCGCCCTCGCTCAGGCAAAGGATGGTCGTCTCCATATCCTTGGCGAGATGGCTAAGGGCCTGACCGGCGCCCGCGAGGGTGTCAATGAGAATGCCCCGCGCATCACCGTAATTACTATTCCGAAGGAAAAGATCCGCGAAGTGATCGGGACCGGCGGCAAGGTCATCCGTGAGATTTGCGAAGTGACCGGCGCCAAGGTCGATATTGAAGACGATGGTACAATCAAGGTCGCGGCGGTTGACGCCAAGGCCGGTGAAGCCGCCATCAACTGGATCAAGGGCATTGTTGCCGAGCCGGAAGTCGGCGTCATCTATGACGGCAAGGTCGTCAAGTTGATGGATTTCGGTGCCTTCGTTAACTTCCTAGGAAGCAAGGACGGCCTCGTCCATATCAGTGAGCTCGCTGCCCATCGTGTGAAGCAGACCTCCGACGTGGTCGAGGTAGGCCAGGCGGTGAAGGTGAAAGTGCTGGGCATGGACGATCGCGGCAAGGTAAAGCTCTCCATGCGTACGGTTGATCAAACAACCGGCGCCGACATGTCAGAAGAGATCGCCAAGGCCGATGCTGAGCGCCGCGCGCAGCGCGATACCGAGCGCTCGCAACGCGTCGAATCGTAAGGATCAGGAGATGGCGGTATTTTCACCGCCATCTCCTCCCTTCGTTTCAGATAGACTAGATCGATGCTAAACCGCGCTTTTCCCCTGCCAAGGGTGATCGGCCATCGCGGCGCTGCCGAAGTGGCGCCTGAGAATACGTTGGCGGGCTTCCGCGAAGCCAAGCGCCAAGGGGCAGGCTGGGTGGAGTTCGACGCCAAGCTTTCGGCCGACAATCGCGCCTTTTTATTACATGACGACAACATCGACCGCACCAGCAACTCCGTGGGTCCAGCCCGCACTCTTTCCTATGACGAGATCCGCATGCTCGATGCTGGGAGCTGGAAGGCCGCCAGCTTCGCCGGCGAGCAGATGCCACTTCTCGCCGATGCCTTGTCGCTTTTCACCCAGGAAGATCTACAATTTAATCTTGAGCTGAAACCCTGCCCAGGTCGTGCCCGCGAGACGACAAAGATCATCCTCGAGGAGCTCAACCATTTGTGGCCGGGCACAAAGCCGAAACCGCTGATTTCAAGCTTCGTCTTGGAATGCCTGGAAATTGCTCGTGACACGGCGCCGGATCTCCCGCGCGGCCTGTTGCTCGAGGATCACCCGGTCAATTGGCTGGATCTGGCACAGAACCTTAAGGCAGATACGGTCAATATCTGGGATCAAACCGCGACGCCGGAATGGGTTGCGGAGATCAAGGCGGAAGGGTACGGGCTCCTCGTCTACACCGTTAACGATGCTGCGCGCGCCAAACAGTTGATCGATTGGGGCGTCGACGGTGTTTTTACCGACGCACCGGCCCGCATCTTGGCGACCATCGGCCAGTAACTATATAAGTAGATTAGCGCTGACGGCCATCCGGCCGCAGTCATGGAGGGTTGGGTGAAAGCACTTAAGCCGTTGCTGATTTCGGGTCGCGAAGTCTTGCCGCTGATTGAGGGTGGCAAGGGTATCTCTGTCTCGAACGGTCAATCCTCGGGTGCTTGGGCGCTTGCCGGCGGCGTCGGCACTTTCTCAGGCGTCAATGCCGATTCCTATGACGAGAACGGTCGCCCGATTCCGCAGATCTATCGCGGCAAGACGCGGCGCGAGCGTCACGAAGAATTGCTCGATTACGCGATCAAAGGCGGTATTGCCCAGGCAAGGATCGCGCATGATGTGATGGGGAATAACGGCCGCTTGCACATAAATGTGCTGTGGGAAATGGCCGGTGCCGAACGTGTGTTGCACGGTGTACTGGAAGGTGCCAAGGGTCTGATCCATGGAGTAACCTGCGGTGCCGGGATGCCTTATCGCATCGCCGAGATCTGCGATCATTACAGCATCCATTATTATCCGATCGTCTCCTCGGCGCGCGCTTTTCGGGCGCTGTGGAAGCGTGCGTATCACAAATTCAGCCACCTATTGGGTGGCGTGGTCTATGAAGATCCGTGGTTGGCGGGCGGCCATAACGGCTTATCCAACAGTGAGGATCCGACAAAACCGCAGCAGCCATTCGACCGCGTGCTGGAATTGCGAAAGACCATGCGCGACGAATGCGGACTGGGCGAGACGCCGATCATCATGGCGGGCGGCGTCTGGTACTTGCACGAATGGGAGGATTGGATCGGCAACCCGGATCTGGGTCCCATCGGCTTCCAGTTCGGCACACGGCCGTTGCTGACGCAAGAGAGTCCTATTTCCGATGCTTGGAAGAAGCGCCTTGTTACGTTGAAGAAAGGCGATGTTTTCTTGAATCGCTTTAGCCCGACCGGTTTCTATTCATCGGCCGTCAATAATGAATTTATTCAAGAACTGCGCGATCGCTCCGATCGTCAGATCGCTTATTCGCAGCATAAGGTAGGCGAGCATGACTGGCCGCTGGCGATCGGCGCACGCGGGCGCGAGGTCTTCGTTACCGCTGCCGATAAGCTGCGCGCCGAGGAATGGATACGCCAGGGTTTCACCGAGGGCATGCGCACGCCGGAATCGACTCTGATCTTCGTCGATCGCCGTAAAGCCGACGAGATTCTCAAGGACCAGATCGATTGCATGGGCTGTCTTTCCGCCTGCAATTTCTCGAACTGGGCTCAGAATGAGGCCGGCAGCACGGGTCACAAGGCCGACCCACGCAGCTTCTGTATTCAGAAGACGTTGCAGGAGATCAGTCATTCCGACAAGTTTGAGGATCAGCTGATGTTCGCTGGCCACAATGCTTACCGCTTCCGCGACGATCCGTTCTATTCGAACGGTTTTGTCCCGACGGTGAAGCAGCTGGTGGAACGCCTCGCCACCGGTGATTAAAGGATGGCCCCTCTCCCGGCTGTCGCGGGGCGAGGGGCCAGGTGCCCCGACAGCATGGCTGAGGGAGCCTGATGACATGCGCCTGATCTGTTGCCGCGTCCTGCTGACCGGCATCTTATCGTGTACCGGCATTGCCGCGTCGGCGGATGACGCGGCTTCCGTGGCAGCGCTGGAGAAACAGGTCATGGCGGCTTTGGTGGCCGGTGAGTATGGCCCGGCGGACGAAAAGCTCCGCGCCGCGATCATGCGTGCCGATAACGATACTTTTATGCGCCTGGCTTTGTTGCAGGGTCTCATCGCGATGCGCATGGGCGGCGATGGCCGAAGCCTAATGGGAGCAGCGATGGCCGCCCATCAGAGTAGTGCTTGGCCGCGACCGGTGATCGGTTATTTACTGGGCGAGCGGAAATTGCAGCAGGTCGCTGACAGCGTGCGCCTCTCTGGCCTGCCGATAGCGGAAAAGCAGCGGCGAATCTGCGAGCTCTCTTTCTATGCCGGTGCTTTCGCCGCCAGTGACGGTGAAAAGCACTTTGCCCAAAAGCTGCTGGAGAAAGCGGCGGAGACCTGCGGCGCGGATGTCTCTCTGGCGGTTCTTACTGCGAAGGAAAGAGCTGCTCTATCAGCCCAGCCATAACGGGAGCGTTTGCGGGAGGGGGCGGAATCCTACGCTAAGCCGCTACACGTAATTGCGCCCTCAAATATTGCCCCCTATTTGTGCAATCAGGGGGTCAAATCGGGTAGCCGGATGCAGCTTGAAAGTAGATGGGTCGATGTCTGCAGATTTTACCCGGTCTAAACGAAAGCATCGGCCGTCACTTCGCAAATGGTCCCAAGCAAATAAATACCAGACCGGCCAGTTCAAAAAGAGATACTGCGGTTCGATGAGCCGCTGCGTGAGAGACCCTCTATTGTCCTGGTAAGTTAGCATGACACGCTTCATATTGATGAACGCGGCGAAAAGTTCAGGTGACGCCTTCTGGAAGTCCGCCGAGTAACTGGACATCACAGTTTTTGATGCCGGGGCGCCAATCAGAATCCGCCGCCTGAGCTTTTTAATGTTGTCTCGCTGACCGGTAGAGAACAGCGTCGTGACCTTCAACCGTACAGCGGGTATGTGCTGCAAAAATAATGCCGAGCCTAAGCTCTCGGCGATTGCAAAACAAAGCAAGGCGTCAATGGCTTCTTTCTGATCTAGGCTTATGGACGTTTCTCGCCAATTGCGATGCAGTCGAATGCCGCCTCCTGCACCCCTGTCCGCCTCAATAGGCAAGTGCCTTGCTCGTAGGACGTTTAGGTCTCGAGCTATGGTTCTTTGGCTAACTCCTAGTTGAGCCGCAAGAGCCGAAGCTGTGACGCAGTCTTCCGCTTTCAGCGCAGCCGTTAGAAGCTCCAATCGATTTAGCTGCGTAAGGACGGACTGACGCCCCATGTTTTAACCTCAACTGACGTAATTTGTCATATTTGTGCATATGCATCACTTTGCTTCAACTCCTAAAGAGGAATCAAATGCACGTTGTTGAATGGGCGCCATTTAAAGTCAAAAATGGTGTCACTGAGGCGCAGTTGAAAGAAGCTGCTCTGGATATTCAGACGAACTTCTTGGAAAAGCAGGACGGCTTCATTCGGCGAGAATTGCTCCGGCATGCCGACGGTAGTTTCGTTGACTTGGTGTGGTGGCGTTCCCATGAATCTGCTTCAGCCGCAATTGCTCATGCCGGTCAGAGTCCTGCTTGCGCGCGATACTTTGAGATCATGTGTCTTCCAGAGGCACTAGATCAAAATGATCACGCGGGCGAGGGAATTGCGCTTCTGACTTGCTTGTCCGAGTATGGAACA
>CAYOYT010000064.1:0-9450 GCA_964408245.1 uncultured Dongia sp.
CTTCAACAATGCGCCTTGCGGCTACATTTCGCTGACGCCAGATGGGCACATCACAATGGCGAACAATACTGTTTCAGCCTGGACAGGGCATTCTCGCGAAAATCTTATCGGGAAGCGTGTCCACGACGTTATGCAATTTTCTTCAGGAATCTTCCTCGAAACGCATATTCGTCCTTTACTGTGTATGCAGGGCTTTGTCGACGAGGTTGCCCTCGACTTCAAAACAGCGCGGGGCGACAAATTACCGACGTTGGCGAATGCCACGGAGCGACGCGACGCAGCGGGAAAGCATATTTCAACGCGTCTTATTTTGTTAAAAGCGATTGATCGTCGCAAATATGAGCGGGCATTGGTTGTTGCCCGGGATCAGGCGATGGATGCAGCCGCGCTTGAACGCCAAACATCTGAGTTCCGGGAGCAGTTTATTGCGGTTCTCGGCCATGACCTTCGAAATCCACTTGCGTCAATTATCGGCGGAACCCGTATGCTGGCTAAAGAGGTCGCTAGCGAGCGCGGCATCAAAATCCTTAAGATGATGAACGGCAGCGTCACCCGCGCGCTTGAGCTGATCGAAAACGTCCTAGACTTTGCTCGTGGCCGCCTGGGCGGTGGACTGACCCTTTCCCGCGTCGCACATGCGCCGTTGAAAGCCGTGTTGGAACAGGTGATTGATGAGTTGCGATCCCTTGCGCCAACACAAGAAATCCAGACCACAATTGATGTTCGCGTTCCGGTTGACTGCGACCCCGTGAGGATCGGCCAGCTTGCGTCAAATCTGCTCGGCAACGCCCTGACACATGGCGCAAAAGATCAGCCCGTGCGGCTGACTTGCCTAGCTGCCGATAACGAACTTTATTTGAGCGTTGCCAATGGTGGCACAGCAATCCCACTAGAGAAGCTGGAAAGTCTTTTTCGCCCGTTCTTTCGAGGACGAGATAGCCGTGACGGTCTCGGGTTGGGCCTCTACATCGCCTCGCAAATCGCACATGCCCATGGCGGAGAGTTGAAAGCTAAGTCAAGCGAGCTCGAAACGGAGTTCGTCTTCAGCATGCCGCTGATAGCTAAGGTATAGCGACGCGGCGTTACCCGCCAAATGTTTGTCCTAATCATTGAATATAATTTAAACATAGCAACCACTAGCTGCGTTCAATAGTCCAATATGCGGGGCGAGAATCGATATTCTGACCAAAGCTCTGTTCAATTTCTAAGAAATGCAACGGCGGCTTAATCAAAGAGAAAGCTGCAAAGGTTAGTCGGCTCTCTAGCCTCATTCGCGTACTAACCTCATTAGGAATAAGTTTCATGAAACGCACTCTCGTGACTCCATCATTGATCGACGAACGCAAGGGAGATCTCCTTGTCGCCACGTCGAGCTACAATAGCGCCTATCGCCAGGTCGACACCTATAAGCCTGTAGAGAGCGAACACATCACGTCCAGCCCTCAAGATTTTGGTAAGAAAGGTTTATGGCCTCTTTTTACAAAATTTGACGACACCGTTGACTTCGACAATGTCGTTAAAGGGACCTATTTGCCAGGCTCACACAAGAACGGGCTGGCGGGCAATGATGAAGTTTTCATGCCGAGTAATGAAGTACAGTTATTCGAAGCGGCATCTGAGGATTTTAGTTTCCATGGTGGCGGTGGTGACGACACTATTCATGGACGTAATCTCCAAGACTTTCTTTGGGGTGACGAAGGAAATGACATTCTTTTTGGTGGCAATGCAACAGATCAGCTAATTGGCGGTGTCGGTAATGACCAGCTTTATGGCGGCAATGGTAACGACTCCATAGATGGTGACGAAGGCAGAGATGTCCTTTTTGGTGGTGCTGGCAATGACGCAATAGAAGGCGGCCAAGATGACGATTCTCTTTTGGGAGAATCTGGCGACGATTATCTTATGGGCAACAAGGGCGATGATACGATCTCAGGTGGTGCCGGCAACGATTTTCTACTAGGTGACCAAGGCAATGACACATTGATGGGCGGTGACGGTTACGATGATTTAAGGGGATATGAGGGCGCGGATACTCTTTTAGGTGGCGATGGAATATAATCGACTTGATGGGGGAGCAGATAAAGATAGCCTTACGGGCGGCAAAGGTGTGGATTGTTTTGTCTTCGAAACTGACTATTTATCAACCAATCTTCTTGCCAGCGACGTGATTGAAGATTTTGAAGACGGCACCGATAAGATCCGAGTCTTCAGCATCCTAGGCGGCGATCTTGAATTTGCTGATCTGAAAATTGAGAGCGTCGGTCAAGACTGCGTTATTTCAGTGGCAGCAACACAGCAATATATTTGTATCGTCAAGAATGCTGCAGGTCTGATTTCTCAAGATGATCTTTATTAGTTAGACTTGCGACCAACACCTATCTGGCGTCTCACTGATGTTCATCATTTCTAGCATCAGTGAGATGCAGAAGTTTGAAATTAGGCGAGCTGCGAAGAGAATGAAGCAGATCTCCATGAGCTGACGCCATCAACGCTATTCCTCAAGACGGCTCGCGCTGGGGCGATCCTGTTTATATCGATTCTCGAGGGGAAACGGCGGCAGCCAAGATTCCCGCCGCACGGTCCATAATTCATAGGTCGGCGTCAGTTGATCAGCAGCGTCCAAGGATCCCAGGTTGACCTCGATTTCGTCGCCACTGCGCGAAAACACCGACGAGCCACAACGAGGACAGAAAAACCGTCCCGCGTAATCGCGCGTTTCACCGTCGATCGCGACGGCGTTTTGGTGGAAAATCGCCGAAGCGTGAAACAGGGCGCCGTGATGCTTGCGGCAATCTAGGCAATGACAAAGGCCAACGCGGTACGGGCGCCCAGCCGCGACGATCCGAACACCGCCGCACAAGCAGCCCCCAGTAAATCGATCCATCCTAGGCCTCATTTGTAATCTGGAGATTGGCGTATTCCGAACGATGGACACAGCAGCGAAACATCGATGCTGCTATAGAGATTGTATTGTACGTATTTTCCTTACACTGCCAGCCGCAACCCCGACATGAAATGACATAATTAGGATTATTAGCCGATGAAGACCGAGATGTAGAGCACTCTCTTCCCTCATAAACTTTTTTTCCTATTATCGCTTTCGATTTTTTGATGCTTTGGCTGCGGCGTTAACCGCATAGCAACAACATCAGACTATCTAGTAGCAGGTGCCGGCGAGAACGCGCTCCGGAAATTTGTTTCCAGCGACGGGCGGAGACCGGACTAGCAATTTTCGGGAGAGCATCTCATGAGCGTCATCGACTTCAACCGCGATCCCGCGGCCATCTGTGAAGCTTTGCGCAAATCACTTGCGCAGATCGAGTTTGACCTTTCGGGGCGAATTCTGTCCGCCAACGATAATTTCCTTCAAGTCATGGGCTATACGCTGCAGGAAATCGTCGGGCGCCATCACAGTATGTTTGTCGAAGATAGCGCGCGAGAAACGGCTGAATACCGTGCCTTCTGGGAAGAGTTGCGTGCTGGTAAAGCGAAAGTTGCGCAGTTCAAGCGCGTCCGCAAGGATGGTAAGGAAGTATGGATAGAGGCAAGTTACAATCCGATCTTCGACAAGAGCGGAAAGCCTTACAAGGTCGTCAAATTTGCGACCGATGTCACGCGGCATAAGATGGAGTACGCCGATCTTCTCGGTAAGGTCGATGCCATCTCCCGTTCTCAGGCCGTCATCGAGTTCAATCTCGACGGAACAATCATCACCGCCAACAACAATTTTCTTGGCGCTTTGGGCTACACGCTCGAGGAAATTCGCGGCAAGCATCATTCCATGTTCGTTCCCCCCAATGATCGTGCCAGTGAAGAGTATCGCATTTTTTGGCAGAAACTTGGCCAAGGCGAGTTTCAGTCTGCGCGTTACCAGCGCGTCGCAAAGGGCGGCCGTAGCATTTGGATTGAGGCAACCTACAATCCCATCCGCGATCTCAACGGACGGGTTTTCAAAGTCGTCAAATTCGCTACAGATATCACGTCTCGGATCGACACGATCGTGAAGCTTATGGACGACGTTCTCAGTGTAGTGGCGGAGCTTAATGAGCTTGTAACGAGCTTGCAATCGACGGCGCAACGCCTTTCAAGCTCCGCCGAACAGAACGGTCATCAGTCGACCGCAGTTTCGACCGCTGCAGAGCAGCTTTCGGCATCCGTGATCGAAATCGGTCGCCAAATCACGGAAGCCGCCCGCGTCGTCGACACAGCGGTGCGCGGCACCAAGGAATCTGAGCAAATGGTGACGCGTCTTGTCACTGCTGCAGAAAAAGTTGGCAGCGTCACGCAGATCATCAACGAGATCGCGAGCCAGACTAATCTTCTCGCCCTGAACGCGACAATTGAGGCGGCCCGGGCCGGTGAATCTGGTAAGGGCTTTGCTGTCGTTGCCTCTGAAGTTAAATCCCTCGCCACACAAACCGGCAACGCGACCAAAGAAATACATTCAGAAATCGACGAAATGCAATCAGCCAGCACGACCACGGCGGGCGCCATCAGCAAGATCGCCCAGATCATCGCGCAGGTGAGCGAAATCAATACCTCGATCTCGAGCGCCGTCGAGCAGCAATCCGCGGCAACGAAGGAAGTATCCGCCAATATCAACGGCGTTGCTACCACCGCACGCGAGACAGGAGATAGCTCCGATGCTCTCATCGAGATCGCGCAGCATCTATCGGCAACACGCACAGCGCTGACGGAGAAAATGGAAGGCTTCAAACGGGCGATGCAGTAGGTATTGCCTAAGCAGGTATTAGTCGGAGAAAAAGCATCCGACTGCCGACCAGGGGCACTATCTCACGTTTATTGTGTTCATTCATCGCGTTCAATAAGCCGGACCCGATGAATGACTCAAACCTCGTTCTTTACTTTCGAACAGCTGTCGGTGCCAACCAATTGCGCGCCCACAGATAATGGCGTAGCCAGGTATTGCTACGGCCGGGTGAGAATGTCTGGAAGGCCGCTCAGGCGGAGCGCGCTGCGATCCTGATCGATGCGGCTGCCTATTTTGGCGCCCTGCGTACCGCACTAAAACAAGCGCGTCATAACATTTATATCGTCGGCTGGGATGTCGACAGTCGCATGCGGCTCGTTGGCGAAAGCGGTCGCGCGGAAGATGGCCTGCCGGAAGAACTCGGCGATTTCCTAGACGCGCTGGTGCGCCAGCGGCCGGAACTGCAGATCCGAATCTTATTATGGGATTATTCTGTCTTCTTTGCCGATGAACGAGAGCCACTTCCGTCTCTCGCATTGCGATGGAAGCGGCAGCCGCAGATCGATATGTGCCTCGATGCAACCGTGCCGCTGGGCGGTGCGCATCATCAGAAGATCGTCATCGTGGATGACAATCTTGCCTTCAGTGGCGGGCTCGATTTGACGATCCGACGCTGGGATGACAGACACCACAGGGTCAATAATGAGAGCCGCCAGGACCCCATGGGGAAATCCTATCCGCCCTTCCATGACGTGCAGGCGATGGTGGATGGTCCGGCGGCGTTAGCCCTGGCTAATCTCGTTCGTATAAGATGGAAGAGTGCAGCGCGCGAAACGCCCGTCAAATCGCCGCAAGGAACTGATATATGGCCTGCGGAAATTATTCCGAACTTTCAGCATATTGAGGTGGGCATTGCCCGGACCGAGCCGGCCTTTGAGGATCGCTCCGAAACCCGCGAAGTCGAACAATTATTCGTCGACATGATCGGGAAGGCTCAGCACTGCCTTTATATCGAAAGTCAGTATCTGACGCTAACATCGATCGCAGCCGCGATTGCGCGACAACTCAAAATTTGCCCAACGCTTGAGGTCGTGATTCTCTGTCCACGCAGCTATCACGGCGTTATGGAGCGCCAGGCCATGCTGCCGGGACGGAGCGATTTTTTCGACTTCTCGAAGACAGTGAGGCTGCCCAGCGGTGGCTTATACTTGCTCCACGTTCGGCTGACGATCCAGAGATCGACGTGTCACTTCATTCCAAAGTTATGATCGTCGATGACCAGTATCTCCGAATTGGGTCCGCCAATCTGTGTAACCGTTCAATGGCAACAGACAGCGAATGCGATCTGGTCTTCGTTGCGGGCGACACTAAAACCGTCCAGGAAATTCGCAAGATCCGGCTCGATTTGATCGCTGAACATTGCGGCTGCGCCGTCAAGAACTTAGCAACGGCCATCGAACGGCAAGGCTCTCTCATTAAAGCGATCCATACGATGGCGGTGCGTTCGGGTCGGGTACGCTTTATCAGTGCTGATCAAGAGCGCGCGGTCATGCCCATACTCAAATCTATCGCTGACCCAAAGAGGCCGACTGGCATACAACATGTCATCGAGCCAGTCTCAGCTTGTTTCAGAAGCCGAAAAGTAACGTGGACTTTCGTGATCACTATGCTCGTCGGTTTCTGTGCTCTAACAGCCGCTTGAGTATTTACGCCACTTGGCGAAGGTAACAAAGTCGTGGCATTTGAGAACACGTTCATCTCACCGGACAATCCTTGGGCGGGTCTGATCGTGATAGCGACGTATGTATTGGCCGGGTTTGTCGCTTTCCCACTGCTGATTCTCATTGTCGCAACAGTAGCGATGTTTGGAGGGTGGCCAGGGCTCGCCTATGCCGGGGCGGGCGCGATGGCGAGCGCCGTTGCAACCTATGCTATCGGCCGCTGGCTTGGTGATAAAGCCTTACGGCGTTTCTTCGGGCCCCAGCTTAATCGCATCAGCGCGGGCCTACTGGAACGTGGAATTATGGCTGTCACCCTCATTCGCCTTATCCCGGGTGCGCCATATATGCTCGTCAATTTCGCGGCAGGCGCACTGCGCATTCACCCACTTGATTACGTGATCGGAACGGCGCTGGGGTTGACGCCCGGTTTTGCCGTCATGGCTGTGCTAGGTCGCCACGCAATGGATGTGATTCGAGACCCCACACCCCTTAGAATTGCCCCCCTTTTCATCTTGTTTCTCACCTCTCTCGGCCTTTCCTTTGGGCTGCAACGAGTCACCGATGGTGTGCGTAAGCGACGTACCTGATCTTACCGATGCAAAACAATTATATTCGATTGGCGACCTGGAATATTCACGCCGGCATCGGCGCGGATCGACGGTACAATCTTGAACGCATCATCGACCTACTCCGCGGGCATCGGCCAGACATTATCGCATTGCAGGAAGTAGATTCGCGTGGGCGCTTGGAAGACCTTCCGCTCACCACTTTATCAGCTGCTCTGGGTGAATACTCAGCCGAAGCCCGCACCATCGCAGCACCCGACGGTCATTACGGGCACATTCTCCTCAGCCACTGGCCAATGCATGACGTTCGCCTTCACGACCTCTCCATCCCGCATCGCGAGGCGCGCTTTGCTATCGAAGCAACCTTGGATACGCCATTTGGGCGTCTGGAGGTTATTGCCACCCATCTAGGCTTACGCGCTGGTGAAGGACGGGAGCAGATTGAGCGCGTTGGAAAGATTGTCGGAACTGTAAAATGCCCCCTCGTGGTGGTCGGCGATTTCAATGATTGGCACGGCCATATAAGCCATACATTACTGCCGCTTCTTCCGGGGCGAACGCGACGCAAAACCTTCCCTGCACGATATCCGCTGCTGGACATCGACGGTATTTATTGTCGTCCTGCCGCGATGCTAAGTGAAAGCTGGGTAGATCGAGCGGGTCGCGCCGCATCAGATCATCTTCCCGTCGTGGCGAACCTCACCCTCTAATGTCGGTGATCTTATTACTCTCACCCACTTAGTTCTGTGCTGCGCCCACGACAGAATTTAGTAGGCTGTCGCACGCCACATCTTCGGCATCGCCCGGTTCGATAAGGGGTATTGGTACCCCTTTACCGATTGAAATGTCAGGTTGGCGAATCTTACCCTTGAGTTCCACTGGCGCATCGATATCGAGAAGGCTGAAATCCTTAGCGTCCGCCTCAATCTCGATATTGATGTCTTGTGTTTTTAAATTGGCGTTACCGCGGAAATAGATCACCGAATCTGTCGTATCGACGATGAAACGGTCCAGTGTTGCCAGGCCATTGTTCAAAGCGATGCGACCGGCCCCGCAACGGATCGGTACACGTTCGTCTTCCGTGACATAAAGAATAAGTGCCTGGCCTAGATCGAGGCCGGCCAGTTCGACCAATAGCCAGCTCAACGAACCGCCATTTATACCAAGGCGGATATCGCCCCCACCGGTACCCATCACATCAGCTAAAGATTTGCCGGCACCCGTCATTTTAACGCGGGCATGGACCTTGCCATTAGTGGTGTCGAAATACTCTGAACCTGTAAAGAAGGACTTCAGCTCGAGATTTGAAAGAGAGAGATCAGCGTCGACTCTCGGCACATCGTCACGCGCATCCAGAATCATCGTTCCCTGCAAAATGCCGTTCGCTAATCCCATTTTGAAGGGCTTAAGCACAGCACGGCCATTATCGATAGATACATGGCCGTTGAGCGACTGAACTGGTAGGTAATTCTCGGCAACGACCTTCTTAGCATTTAGAGTGACGTCCATATCCATCACCCGTAGCTTTTCCATCTTGAGCGGCACGTCTGGAAACAACTCTCCCTCCGCCTCCAGCGCTTTAGCTGTCTTTTCTTGCTGTGGGGAGGCCGCTTCACTTCCGTCTGTTGATGGCGGAATGCCTACCAGCGGTCCGAGATCGTCAAAATCGAGCGTATTGGAAATGAGATTGGCGGTTAGGAATGGTCGTTTAGGCCCATAATCTATCTTAACATCGCCGCTCAGGTCACTGTCGCCGACTATGCCCGTCATCTTCTGCAATTGCCAGATATCGCCTTTATGCGTCAGGTGTCCTTTGAGACTGTAAGGCGGCGTCGGCGGCGCTGGTACGCCTAGAATTGGGAAGATCTCAGCAAGATCTGGACCCTTCAGTTTCATTTCCAGATTAATCCCTTCCAGCTTGAAGGGATCGTCAACCTGACCATCTACATCGACTGATGTTTGGCCAAAATCGATAGCGAGCTTCAGCGGATATGGCTTTTCGGTATTCTGCAGCAGCGCGATAGATCCCCCGGCGAATGCGATTTTTATAGGCTTTCCCTCAAGCTTCCCATCGGCTTGAAATTCCACGCGATCGCGCGCTTCGGCCTCGCCCGCACCGAGGCGCAAATTGCCCGTAAGCGACAAATTTTTCTGATGATCGATGTATGTCAATTTACCCTTAGTCACCACCAGCTTATCGATAATTGGGGCCTCATCACGCTCTTCGGGAGCAACCACTTCCGCGGCAGTCGCGACGCCTGGACTTTCGCCGAAGCTCCAATTTTCACTTCCATCCTTGGCGCGCTCCAAGACTATCTTTGGCTCCTCTACAAAGATCGCCGGAAACTCGAATGCTCCCCTCAACAATGGCGGTAAGCGCAGCTGGAAATCAATAAGTCCGGCTTCCAGCATATAGGGCTTCTTCGACCATTTGACATTGGCGACCTTAACC
>CAYOYT010000065.1:0-9333 GCA_964408245.1 uncultured Dongia sp.
TGATCATCTTCCCCGCTTTCCGAGACGATGCGCACATGAAAGGTGCTAGCGACACCGCTTCGGTTGAGCGAGATTTGACCATCGGACGTACCCGAACTACGTTGCTGCGCTTGAGCCAGTAATTCAGCCATTTCGGGGATCAGCGCCGCAATAGGTTGCCCGATACCCTGCTCCAGGTCTTGTCCGACAAGGGTCGATGCAGAGCGATTGGCGAAGTCGACGATACCATTCTCCGTCACACCGATGACGCCGGCAGAAACACCAGACAAGATCAGCTCGGTCAGTCGGCTACGATCATTGAGATCGAGGTTAGCCGCAATAAGAGCCAATTGCTGGCTTTGCAGCTGCGATGCCATCACGTTGAAAGTCCGGCTGAGCGCAGCGAGTTCGTCATTGCGCGAACCAACCTTGACTCGCGCCGACATATCACCGTTACCGATCTTCTGGGCAGCCTGGGCAAGGCGAGAGACCGGTTTCACTAGCTTGCTGGCAGAAATAATAGCGTACCAAATCGCGCCCAATAGCATCAGCAACGCAAGGATGGCGTAAATGACGCCAAATGTGATCTGCAGTGAGGATCGATCCCGCTCCAGTTTTCGAAGTAGCCGCGCGCCATCCTCTGTACCGCGAATCGCACTTAGGACGCGCTCGTCGATCAAGCGGCCGGTATAGAGGTATAAACCGGCGATAGGATCCAGCGAGACTAAGGCACGCACGCGATCGCGAGAGGGCGAAACCATGATCGCCGTCTCACCACGATCTGCCTGATCGAACGATTCTTCAGGGATGTCGAGGTCAAATTCCATCAATACACTGAAGCTAGAGCGTGTGACCAGTTGCATACGCCGATCGACGATGACGCCTTCCGATAGATTCCGGAGATCGAGCTGGCGGTCGAAGCTTACCCGAAATTGTTCTGGGTCGTAGAGTTTGGTCAGTCCATTGGCGCGCAGTTCGGCGGCAACTGCCACTGTATCTGCATCGAGGCGTTGCCGTGATTCCGTCAGATAAGATTTGGTCACATCTAGAGAAGATTCAACAGCGCTCTTGATACGGGTCGATAGCCAGCCGCTGAGCCCAGAATCAAGCAAGGCTAGTGAAAAAATCGACACCACAATGGTTGGCAGAATGGCGATAAGGCCGAATACCATCACTAAACGTGCATGGAGCTGGGCACCGGCGAGCCCGCGGCGGCGGCTAATCCACAGCAGCACTACTCGGCGAGCAATGATAGCGGCAAGCGCTAGCGCAATGACAAGGTCCCCAGCTAGTAACCAAGCAGTCATTGTCCGGCGGGGTTCTTCCGTATCCCAGAAATTGGTGACTTCCAAACAAGTAAGAAGGCCCAGACAAGCGCCGACGAGCATCAGACTGACCGCAAAGAAGCGCTCAAAGCCAGTATCAACCGCCCATCTTTTCAAAGCACGGCTACGCGATTCAGGAGCCGGCCGCTCAATCAAGTCGAGTTGAGATTGCGTCACGGATTAGCGGCTCCCGCGTATCGGCTGCAATTCAAGTTCCTTCAGCTTCTTACGCAGAGTATTGCGGTTAAGGCCGAGAAGATCAGCAGCCCGAATCTGGTTTCCGCGTGTTGCTTCCATAGAAATAGCAAGCAGCGGCCGCTCAATCTCATGTAGGATTCGATCATAAAGGCCACGCGCGGGCAAGGCTCCTTCATGGGCATTAAAATAAGCTCGCAAATGCCGCTCAACCGATTGACCGAGGGTTTCATCGGTGATTTTGTTGCCGAAGTTGGTGACCTGCTCCTGCACTTTCAACTGCTCTGTGATGATGCGAGAATCGATCGTCGTATCACTGTAAAGCACGACGATACGGCGCATGAGATTCTCGAGTTCGCGTACGTTACCAGGCCAACGGTGTCTTTTCAGCAAATTCTGAGCATCAGGATCGAGCGTCTTGAGCGACAGTCCTTCAGTGGCGATGAGCTTTAGGAAATGCCGGGCGAGGTCCGGGATGTCTTCCACGCGATCCCGCAGAGGCGGCAGCGTGAGAGGCACGACGTTGAGGCGATAATAAAGGTCTTCACGGAAACGTCCTTGTTGGATTAGCTGTCGCAGATCGCGGTGGGTCGCGGCGACAATACGGACATCAGCGCGGATCGGCGTCCGGCCGCCGACCGGGGTAAACTCGCCCGACTGCAGCACTCGTAGGAGACGCGTTTGCGCTTCGAGTGGCATGTCGCCGATCTCATCTAGAAACAGAGTGCCCCCGCTCGCGGCTTCAAACTTGCCGATGCCGCGCTGAATGGCACCAGTGAACGCGCCCTTCTCATGACCAAAAAGCTCACTTTCGATGAGCTCTCGCGCGATTGCCGCCATGTTGACGGCGATAAACGGACGATCGCGGCGGCGCCCAAAATCATGAAGCGCCCGCGCCACTAATTCTTTGCCGGTACCGGACTCGCCATGAATCAGAGCAGTCATATCAGTTCCGACTAGCCGCGCGACAACGCGATAGATTTCCTGCATCGCTGCTGATCGACCGATGATCGGTAGTTTATCTTCCTTGATCGCGGAGGCCTTTATGTTGGCGGCGCTATCATTACTCGGTCGGGTCAAGGCACGATCGACTGCTGCGGTTAGCGCGCCGAGGTCGAAGGGCTTAGGCAGGTATTCGAAAGCTCCTCGCTCCGTCGCTTTGATGGCGGTAAGAATCGTGTTCTGCGCGCTCATGACAATAATCGGAATATCCGGTCGTTCAGTCTTGATGCGGGGAACGAGATCGAGCCCATCGCCATCCGGCATCATTACGTCAGTAATGATCACGTCGCCCTCGCCGTTTTTTACCAATTGCCACAGCGTAGCTGCGTTGGCTGCAGTCTTGACCTGATGCCCCCGCTCGGCGAGCGCTTGGCTCAGCACCACCCGTATAGCGCGGTCATCATCAGCGACGAGAACGGTCTTGGTCATTGGGTCATACGTCTCCGAGGTTGTCAGCAATCGGCAGAACAATCGAGAAGATCGTTCGCCCTGGTTGGCTGTCGCAATCAATCAGCCCCCCATGATCAGTGACAATTTTGGCAACGAGCGCCAGCCCCAGACCCTTGCCGCCGGCTTTACCACTGACGAAAGGCTCGAAAAGCTGAGCCTTCAAAGAGTCTGGAACGCCATTGCCATTATCCTGCACCGTGACGACCAGACTAAGGCGTCGTCGCGAGGCAGCACCAGGCTCGCTCACGGAGAGACCCGGGCGATAGCGCGTATTGAGTACAATGATACCACCGGTCTCCGGCACAGCTTCGGCCGCATTCTTAAAAAGATTCAGAAAGACTTGGACTAGTTGATCACGATTGCCGAGCACAGGCGGTAGCGATGGATCATATTCCTCGCGAACCATGATGTTGCGAGCAAAGCCGGCCAACGCCAGACGGCGCACATGCTCTAGGACTTCGTGTATATTGACGGGGTGTATCGGTGCCGGCTGGGAATCTGTGAAGACCTCCAACCCATTCACCATACTCACAATACGATCGGTTTCTTCACAGATTAACTGAGTCAACTGACGATCGGCAGGCTGGATCTTCGATTCCAATAATTGTGCTGCACCGCGTATACCTGAGAGGGGGTTCTTCACTTCATGTGCCAGCATAGCGGCGATGCCTTTGGCGGAACGGACAGCGTCGCGACTTATGGCTTGTTGCGCCAGCCGCCATTCCACACCGCGATCCTGCAGTAACAAGACGACATGACCAACTGGATGGCTCAGTATGGCAACGTCTACGGCCGCATGCTTGATCGTTAGTCGCGGTCCGGAAAGCGATACTTCCGCCTCGCACACGGCGTTTGCACCACCACGCGCTGCCTCGATCAGGGCGAAGAGCGGAGAATCCGCAGCGATGTGCTCAAATAACGGCCTAGAGAGAAGCTGTGTGCGACTAAGGCCGAGAAGGGCTTCAGCGGCAGCGTTAACGCTACTCACTCTGTTATTGGCATCTAGTGCAATGATCGCTATCGGTAAGGCTTCCAGCAGCGCCAATGCATCTGGCATGAGCGGCAGATTGCGGGTGCCCGGCGCCATGGCTAGTTTAGGGATGATGGAAGCTGGTGCGGCGCTGTTCATGCAGCGGCCTGCTGGTCGAGTTGCGGCTCGTAAAACTCGCGAATGGCAGCTATAGCAGCTTCCGGCGTTTCGATTGTGTTGATGCGGACGCGAAATTCCGCCGAACCCGTTAGGCCCTTCGAATACCAGGCGACATGCTTGCGCGCGATCTTAAGGCCGGTATCGCGGCCGTAATGCTCGATCATCGCATCATAATGACTCACCAGAATCTGGTACTGACGCCACAGCGGTGGATCCTGCAGCCGTTCGCCATCCTTGAGGAACTTGATCACCTGGTTGGGGAACCATGGGCGCCCGTAGGCGCCGCGGCCGATCATGACCCCGTCGGCGCCGCTGAGGTCGAGAGCTTCGCGCGCCCTTTCCACCGTCGTGATGTCACCGTTAACAATCACCGGAATGCTAACCGCTTCCTTAACCTTACGCACGAAACCCCAATCGGCCTCACCGCTATACATCTGACAGCGCGTGCGGCCATGGATCGTGATCATCTTAATACCGCTCGCCTCAGCAATACGCGCTAGGCTCGGCGCATTGAGATTGGTCGAATCCCAGCCCATGCGCATCTTGAGCGTCACGGGCAGCTTCACCGCTTGAACGGTTCCTTCCAGGATCTTTCCTGCGTGAACCTCATCGCGCATGAGGGCGGAGCCGGCATGACCGTTCACCACCTTTTTTACTGGGCATCCGAAATTGATATCGATAATGGCGGCACCACGATCTTCATTGAGCTTCGCAGCCTCGCCCATCACATTCGGGTCGCAACCGGCGAGCTGGACCGACATCGGTGCTTCCTCAGCGCAATTCGTAATCATTTTCATGGTCTGGCGTGCCTGGCGGATCATCGCTTCGCTAGCGATCATTTCGGAGACCACCAGGCCAGCGCCCTCCTGCTTCACCAGACGCCGGAACGGCATGTCAGTTACACCAGACATCGGCGCAAGGATGACCGGATCGTCGATCTTTATATAACCAATATGAATGCTCATTTTTCAGGCAACCAAGCCATATGCCTATTTCTTAGGCGATTACTAACGGCTTCTCTCGCAATTGCAACAAAAAAGCCATCTGAAAAGGGAAATTAGCCAATTAGCACATCTTTCACGAATTTTACGCCTGGATATCCCAATGTCAGCAGCAGGTAGCCAGCCAAGACCCAACGTGCCGCCCGGCGACCACGGATTCCCGTCATGAGATGGATGATAAGTAACGCTATCAAGACTAAGAAGGCCAGGATGGACAGCAGCACCTTATGGCTTAGTTCCGGCCACGCATGAAGCTCCATGAACGTATTGGCGAAGCCGCTGGCCAGGGCGGCCGCCATAAAAATTGCTGCCCAGATGAGTAATTTGATCTGCAAATTTTCGGTATCAAGAAGCGGTGGCAGCGCTCGCTCAGTCCAACCTGACTCGCGGCGTTTGAGAGCCCGCTCCTGCAACATGACGGCAAGGCCGGCAATCGCTCCGAGCGTGAGCACACCATAGCTCGCTAACGCCAGCACGATATGAGCTCTGAACCAAGCAGCCGATACCACCGGCAGACTTGGTTCGCTGAACGAGGTGAAAAGCAATGCCAGCAGCGAAAGAAGCACCAGATAAGGAAGCAAAAGGGCTGCCAGACGAAATGCCTCAGCATTCGATGTACTAAGCACGGCGAAAGCAATCAACGACACGGCGCAACTCGCCCAAAGGTTGGCGGAGAGCCCGGCCTCCCAACCATGGCTGATGGATTGCGCAAAGACGCCGCCACTGCCAGCAATGGCCGCAGCCAGGAGAAGCCAGAACAGAAAATTGCGCTGTAACTTAGCGGTGACGGCCAAGACGGCAAGTGGCAAAAGGGTCAGCAGACCGGCGAATTGCAGATTGAGGGGGCTCGACATGTCGCGCATTATGGTGATGCATCGCCCCCTTGGCAAACCAGATCGGATGGCCTAGAGAGCCATCATGTCACAAGCTCAAATCCCTCGAAATCCGAAGGTCATCGCCCTCATTGTCGCTGCCGGCAGTGGCACTCGTATGGGCAAAGATGTACCAAAGCAGTACCTACCCTTAGGTGGCAAGGCGGTAGTCCGATATAGTATCGAAACATTTCTCCAACATCCCCGCATCGCTGAGGTGCGGGTCGTTATCAACTATGCCTTGCGCGATCTTTATGAAAAGGCGGTTGCCGGTCTCGATTTGAGAGCACCGGTTGCCGGCGGTGGGCGCCGGCAGGATTCGGTTCGCCTGGGGCTTGAAAGTCTTGTCGACTCCAAACCAGATCTGGTGCTGATCCACGACGCCGCCCGGCCTTTTATCGATGCCTCTACCATCGATCGAGCGATCGATGCCTTAGCGGCGCATGACGGCGCGCTGGTAGCCGTGCCGGTGGTCGATACATTGAAACGCGGTACCATACATGAGGCCGATACGTTCAGTGGCGCGACAGTTGATCGAAATGGATTGTGGCGAGCTCAGACGCCGCAAGGTTTCCGCTTTGCACCGCTTCTCACCGCGCATAGACAGGCGGCGTCTGGCCCTGAAATGACCGACGATGCCGCGGTTGCGGAGGCTGCGGGATTGAAAGTCGTACTGGTCCTCGGACATGAAAACAATTTTAAGATTACGGCTCTGGCCGACCTCGAACGCGCGGAGCGCCTGATGAACGAGCAAATAGAATATAGAACCGGCAATGGTTTCGACGTGCACCGCCTGATTCCTGGCGATGGCGTCATCATGTGCGGAGTTACGATCCCCTATCATCAGAAGCTCGAGGGTCACTCCGACGCTGATGTCGGCATGCATGCGTTGACGGATGCGATCCTCGGCGCCATCAGTGCTGGCGATATCGGCCAGCACTTTCCGCCCTCCGATCCTCAATGGCGCGGTGTGGCATCATGGAAGTTCTTAGCTCATGCCGCGAAGCTGGTCGCAGATCGGGGCGGGCGTATCGCACATTGCGACATCACGATTATCTGCGAGAAGCCGAAAGTCGGCCCTCACCGCGCGGCTATGCAGGAAAAGCTTGCCGAAGTTCTGGGGCTAACAATCGACCGTGTCAGCGTCAAGGCGACTACGACTGAGCAAATGGGGTTTACAGGCCGCGGCGAAGGCGTTGCCGCGCAGGCAACGGCGACCGTCGCCCTGCCCGTTTCTCTCTGAAAGTGACGCCATGAACGTCGGCGATCTTCTCGATCTCTATCGTAAGAGGGGTTTGAAGATCGCAACTGCCGAAAGCTGTACTGGCGGCTTGGTTGCCGCCACTCTAACCGCAATCGCGGGATCGTCCGATGTCTTTGACAGTGGCTGGGTGACCTATTCGAACGAAGCCAAAAACGAAAGTCTGGGCGTGCCGGCAGAGTTGATCGCAGATAATGGCGCGGTTAGCCTTGAAGTCGCCCAAGCGATGGCACGAGGTGCCTTGCGCCGCTCCCATGCGGATGTCGCGGTCTCCATTACGGGTGTTGCTGGTCCCGGGGGAGGAACATCGGAAAAGCCGATCGGTCTTGTCTATATCGGGCTTGCCCGCAAGGACGGATGGTCGCAGGTAGAACGCTGCATTTTCCACGGAGATCGCGACGCTGTGCGGGCACAATCGGTAAGCCGTGCGCTCGCCCATCTCGCAACCGCGCTGACGGCCCAGTGACGCGCCTTCTCGGCATCGACTTCTCCGGTGCACAAGATGCCGGGCGCAAGATCTGGGTGGCCGAAGGGCGCCGCAATGACGGGCCACTAAAGATAGACTATTGCCGACCCGCGCTTGGCCTTCATGGCGGCGGGAGGACGCCGAAGCTTGCCATTGCCGCCCTCGCCCATCACATCGTCGCCGAACACGGCACCATCGCCGGCTGCGATTTCCCGTTCAGCCTACCAATGGATCTTATCCACGCTAATGATTGGCGAAGCTTCGCGCTTGGTTTCCGGCAGCGCTTTGTCGATCCTTTGACCTTTCACGATCTCTGCCATCAGGCGACTGGCGGAATGGAAACCAAACGACGTACCGACCGAGAGGATAGAACGCCATTTAACTCGTTCAACCTAAGGCTCTACCGGCAGACCTGGTGGGGGATTGGCTATCTTTTGGCACCATTGGTGGCTGCAAATGCGGTTCGGGTCTGGCCACTGATGTCACGCATTGCGGGTAAACCGACCATGGTAGAAGTGTGCGCCGCGTGTAGCCTGATTCGCCTCGATTGCTATCCGTCTTATAAAGGCCGGACTAAGAAACACCGCGATGGGCGTAAACACATTCTGGATCTACTGATCGCGAGGGATTTTCTGTCGCCGCCAAAACGCGCTCTTCGCAACATGCTGCTCGATAATCAAGGTGGCGACGCACTGGATGCCGTCATCGGCGCGATCGCCGTCAACAGATCCAATCTCGACGCCAAGCGTGACCGTATCGATCGGCTTGAAGGTCGCGTCTTTTTCGATCTCGGCTAGCGCATGGCGACATAATGGAGGTCGCCATCAATCATGAGTTTCATCGCTTTAATGCCGCGAAGGAAGGTGTGCTTATATAAATGTTGAGACATCTGGAATTTCGATGACGAGACCGTCATAGGCGGGTTCCACCTGGGCAGGGCAGCGCGCCTTGACGGCATCATAATCGGTAAAGTGGTTCATATGCGTAAGGATCGTATGCTTCGGCCTTAGTATCTCGACCCAGTTCATGGCCTTATCGAAATGGGCGTGCGTGGAATGCGGTTCAAAACGCAGGCAATCGACCACGAAAAGGTCAAGACCGCACAGAAGCTGCAGGCTTTCATCAGGCATATCGACGCAATCGGTTGAATAGGCAACGTTGCCGATGCGATAACCAGTCGTTGACGAGCCGAAACCGTGCTCCTGATAATACGGCATAATCTCTATACCGGCGACCTCGAAGGATTCTTGATGCTTCACCAGTCGCGGCTCGATGAATGGCTTGTACAGATGGCCAGAGCCCTTGATATTCTGCTGGAAAGCATACCCGAACCGCGCTTGCAATGTGCCCAATGTGTCGGCTGTGCCATAAGCTGGCACACGATTGGCGATGCTTTTGTCCCTACTGCGTACAAAACGAAGGTCGTCGATGCCTTGGGTATGATCGGCGTGATCATGCGTGTAGAGCACAGCATCGAGATAGTTGATGTTTGCGGCCAATGCTTGTGCACGAAAATCCGGGCTGCTGTCGCAGATGATATTGGTGTCGCCTTGCTGCACTAGGATAGACACACGGGTGCGTCGGTTCTTCGGATTATTGGAATTACAATCGCCCCAGCCCGGACCTATGAGC
>CAYOYT010000066.1:0-8485 GCA_964408245.1 uncultured Dongia sp.
CTCATTAACATTCAAGCTATATCATAATGATACGGTGCAAGCGAAATTTTCGCCGTAACCTAACTCCCCAGTGACCGGCTCAAACCATGGACTTATTGAAGGCCAACAAAGGCGCATTGTATTCGATGATTTCATCGGATCGGCCGCGCGCAGATCTGGTCAGCCGGCGCAACATCCTTTTTGGGCTCGGGGGGGTCGCCTGCGCTGCCGGAGCTTTAGGGTTCGGCCTGCCGCTGCTCTCAGCTCCCACACGAACCAGCGCTCAGGAACTTAGCTACTTCCGGGTCGGGGCCGGCGCACCAGGTACCCCTATTTACGAATTGGCCGGGCTTATCGGCGGTGCTATCAGCAACCCACCGGGGACACGAAGCTGCGAAGAAGGCGGATCGTGCGGCATTCCCGGCATGATCGGCCTTGCACAAACCAGCTCCGGTTCGGTCGAGAATATCGGTCAGCTACGTAGCAAGTTGGTGGAATCCGCCGTCGCTCAAGCTGACATCGCCTATCTAGCTTACAATGGCAAGGAGATCTTTAAGAAACCCGGTAAGAATGAGGAATTGCGAGCCATCTGCGGCCTTGGCCGCCTGAATGTGAAGATCATTGTCGGTCCACAATCCGCTGCCAAAGACGTGGCTGGTCTCAAAGGCCTCAAGGTTAATCTCGGCGCAAAGGATAGTGACAACGCCATTACAGCGCGCCAGATCCTCAGCTTCCACGGCCTTACCAAGAAGCGTATCAAACCAAGTTATCTCGACTTCCCGGCTGCCTCGGAGGCACTCGCGGAAGGCCAGATCGACGCGATGATTGTGGTCGACGCACTGGAAAGCCGCGACGTTACCAACCTCACCAATTCGATGCCTTCGCGCTTCCTGCCTATCCAAGGCGAAGCCGTGAATAAGATGATGAAAAGCTTCGGCTTCGTGGCGAGTGGCATTATCAAGGCCGGCAACTATAGAAATATTCCGGATACGCCCACTATTGAGTTGGTGGCTATCTGGCTGGTACCTGCGACCTTAGATGCCGATGTCGTCTACGAGTTGACGCGTGCGGTTTGGCTCGAGGCTACACGTAAGAATCTTGATCAAGTTTCGGCTGCGGGCAAGGCATTAGACCTTCAGCTTGCCATAGCGGGCGTTAGCGTTCCCTTCCATGCGGGTGCGCTTAAATATTATGACGAGCAAGGTGTAACGCGTTTCTTGCCTGCTCCCTTACGTACCAAGCCGGCCGTGAAAACCAACTAATCATACGCCCGTTGCTTAGCATACAGGGCACTTATCCAACGATCTCGATCCGGATGCGAAAAACTCCGCGCTCGGGCTCGCTGTCGTCCAGCAGCTTATGGCCGGTCATGTCACAGAAATGAGCAAAATCTTTCGGTGCGCCGCAATCGGTCGTGTCGACTTCCAGAATATCACCAACAGCCAGCTCCTTTATCAACTTTCGGGCTTTCAAGACCGGGATCGGACATTTGAGACCACGGGCATCGTACCGACGAATCATACGCTTGCTCTTTCGCACGCAGACTAACTACGTGCATTAAGGGTTTCGCGATGCGCCTGCCAAGATTCAAGCAAGCTCGCGCTGATGATTAAAAAACCACCCAACAATTTAGGCGCGCCAAGTTCCTCGCCAGCGAGCCAAGCGGCGGACCCCAAACCGACGACGACTTCAGACGTCATCAAGATGCTCGCACGGCCGGGCGATAGTCGCGCTGCACCCCAGAGGCTCAGCACCATGGCCGGTACTATCCAGATGAATCCTGCTGCAATCGCCCATGGCAACGCGCTAAGCAGCATAGTGCCATCCGGCCAGCCAGCGGCACCATAGTGATCACCGATCAGCAAATAGACGCCAAGGCCGATCGGCAATGCGCAACCGAATTGTGCGATGCTCTTATCGAGCACAGCGATCTGTGACCACATACGCGCGGTCAGCAGTGCCACCGCCCAGCAAATGCCCGCAAGGAGACCCATCCATTCAGCGAGATTCGACGGCCAGGGTGCTCGCCCTTCGATACCCTGTAGGATAACTAGGCCAAGCAAAGCCAGACCGACCCCGATACACCGCATTAGCGTCAGCGGTGCCTTCATGAAAATGCGTTCCAGCAGCGTCGACCAGATCGGGCTCAAGTAGAACAGCAAGATGATGATGCCTACTTCGCCTAGGATCACGGCGACGGCGAAGAAGATGTTGCAGCAAGCCAGGGAGCCGCCGCATAGCAGCACTCGCCAACCGCCTGCAGCGAGTTCGCGACGACGCGTATAGAGCAAGGGCAGCAGGGGAACAAACGGCACGCCATAGCAGAGCGCGCCGGCCAATGCGGCCGGTATCCCCACCGCTTCGACCTCGCGCAGGGCGTACCACATGGACCCCCAGAAGATCGACGAGGCGACCATGGCAAGGCTCGGCCATAACGCACCCTCGCCGCTCGATGCCGCCGTGGAGGATACCGTCATGGAGTCAGGCAACCTGCGCCCAGCCGGAAAGCTTTGCGACAAGTTCCTGCTTAGTAATCACATCGTACTCATCTTCGTCGAGGACTACGACGCCATCGAGCAGCAATCGTTCACGAATTTTTTCGAGTGCTGGATCGCCGAACGCAGCAGCCAAACCGCTGCGCAAGGCTGCTACATCCTCCACCGGGCGTTCGAGGCTAGTGATATAGGGAAGACACGGCGCCGACGCCGTCTGATCAAGCACGCGCAAGCCCTCGATTTCTTCTGGTGCAACTGTAGTTATCAGGGTCCAGGTAACGCAATCGATGGCACAGAAATCGGCGAGGCCCCGCTTCACCATCTTCATTGATTGCCGATGTGCACCGCTCTCAATTGCTTCTCGCAGCAGCCCGTTGGCTATACCTTCCTTCGCCAGATAATGCTTCAGCACGTTGCAGCCCGATTGGGAATCTCTGCTGTTGAAAGCCGCAATGCGATCGATAAGGTCGATACCTTTCATTGCCACATCATTCTCGCGCACAATGATGAAGGAACGATAGTTGCTGCCTTCACAGCCGGGTGCATTAAAACAGGGCGTCGCCAGGTAGCGCACGTCACCTTTGAGATTATGGGTCAGAGGAAAGCCGCAAGTTTGCGCGAAGACGAGATCGTGCGACCGCCACAGCGCGTAAGGATCGTTCTGCCGCGTAAGTTCTTCCGGCAAAGCGATCATGCCGGCTGCAGCGAAATGCTCGCGTAGAGCAAGCCAAAAAGAGTCGGTCACCTGCTTGAGTTCCGGGAAGTCATACATCGGCAAAGCCGCGATCATGGTTTCTGGCTCTTTAGCTTTTGTTGTTATCAGAATGGTAGCTCGGCTTTATCACTCGTCCCAGGAAATTGGGGCAGAGTGTCGGAGATATTGTAATAACTGCCTTTATCAGCAACAAAGATATGGTGCATCTGGCGCGGACTGATTGGGCCCTCGAAAATGCCGGCAGGAATAGAGACGGCATCGCCACCGCTCCGCTCCCAGAATAGGGAACTGCCGCACGTATCACAGAAGCCGCGTCGCACCTTGTCTGAGGATTGATACCAGCTCACGTGTTCTGGCCCGGTCAATGTGATATCCGCCCAACGCGCTTTGCTGTATGGCGCCGCGTGGCCGTGCCAACGGCGGCACTGACTACAATGGCATTGGCTGATGTCGCGCATTTTACCAATCACCGTGATGCCGACCTTATCGCACACGCAATGCCCGCGATGTGTATCAATGGTGGATGCCGACGTGATTGGCGGGGCCGGTTTGGCGGGCGCTGCATTGGCTGAGGAACAATTGAATTGCGGCAAGCCGTCGGCGATATCGTAGTAATCGCCCTTGAAGGTGACCCAGATATGTTTGGAAACTTTAAGGCCGCTGGGCGCGTCGAGCGTGCCCATGGTAATGTCGATGCTGTCGCTGCCGACGTTGCGCCAAAATAGCTTTGAGCCGCAAACCTTACAGAAGCCGCGCTCAGCACTGTTGCTCGATAGATACCACGCTACCTGCTCGTTGCCACTTAAGCGAATTCTGGCCAGAGGCACGGAGGTGTAGATGCCCAAGGCTCCATGCCAACGTCTGCACATGGCACAATGACAGGCAGCCGGGGTGGTCAGCGGCCCCGTAATCTCGAAACTGACGGCACCGCACAGGCAATGGCCACGATGAGCTTCTGCTGACATTAACCATTTCCTCCCGGGATTGAAGCATAACCTGCCCTGCCAACGCTAACCAAGGGGCCAGCCATCGTGCGTCGCGCATGACGGCCATAAGTATTTCTTGATTGCTTGGAATCCACACTTTGGGTACGAATAACCCTAGAAACCAAGCGCCCATTGAAGGCACATGAACGCCGAGACGTATACCGTTGACCCCTTGCGGGTGATGAGGGATGAAATAGGCCGCCATGCGTATGAGGCCGATATACCGACTTTGATGCTGGCAGCTGGGGTATACGCTGCGTTTTTCCTAATAACCTGGTACTTCCACGCTTTGCCCTGGTGGTCGCTGCTGCCGTTGGGTGCCGGAGTGGTATGTCTCCACGGTTCGCTGCAGCATGAGGCGGTGCATGGTTATCCCTTCAAGTCGCGGCGACTCAATCGCTGGATCACAGGCTGGTCGCTCTGGATGTGGATCCCTTACGACCTCTATGTGAAGACTCACACGCGTCATCACATCGACCAGGACCTAACCGATCCGTTCCTCGACCCCGAATCGAATTATCTGACGGAGGAGCAATGGGCTAAAATGTCCGGCTTGCACCGTTTCGTGCGGCAACTGATGCGCTCGCTTGGTGGCCGCATGCTACTCGGCCCCGCATATTATACAATTGCATCTATCCGTGAATGTGCCCGTGAACTGGCCTCAGGCGATCGCTATCGCATCGTTCCCTGGGCGTGGCATTTTTTTACCGTGTCGATCCTCCTCTATTGGGTAATCGGCGTATGCAAGATCCCTTTTTGGGCCTATGTCGCCTTTTTCGCCTACCCCGGTACCTCAATCGCCCTGGTGCGCTCCTACGCTGAGCACCGGGCGGCACCCGACGAGAAGACTCGGTCGATCATCTGCGAGGCCGGCATGTTCTGGAGCTTTATGTTTCTCTATAATAATCTGCACGCGCTTCATCACGCCGAGCCGGCACTGGCCTGGTACAAGCGCCCAGCGCGGTACCAAGAGTTAAAGTCGCAGCTCCTAGCCGAGAATGGCGGATATTTTAAGCCAGGCTATTGGTCGATCGCCCAGGCTTATCTATTCCGCCCCAAAGAGCCAATCTTCCATCCATTTAAAAAGACCAGCTAAACGAATGACCGGTGTTTTCCCCAGTTGAAATCGGCTTCAGAAGCTAAAGGGAGCTCGTTATTTGCCGCCTGCATGGCCGCTGGCGAGCGCAGCGGCAACACCTTCAGCCATCTCGTTCATTGCAATCGGCTTTTCCAAAACGATAATGGGCTCCACCCGCCGCAAGGATTCCTTGGGAATGACACTTGAGTTTCCGCTCATCATCAATATTGGAATGGACGGTCGCAGATCCCTGATAGCGTCCACCAAACCAATCCCGTCAATGCCAGGCATAGAATAGTCGGTGACGACAAGGTCAAACTCCTCCGGCCTTTGAGAGAAAAACTGCAAGGCTTCTTCTGAACGGATAAAAGAGAATACTCGATACCCTATCAAACTAAGAATCTCTTGCCCTGATTCGACCAACCGCTCGTCGTCATCAACGAGGAGAAGTATTTCACCATTTCCTTTGCGCACCACATGGGGTGCCTCCTCCGCAAATGTTGTCCCCGCCGCGCTTATTGGAATATAGACGGAGAACTTAGAACCTTCCCCTACCTTTGTTGAGACAAGAATGCCACCAGCATGCTCAACAATGATTCGATGCACAATGGCGAGACCAAGACCAGTTCCTTGACCAAACGATTTCGTCGTAAAGAATGGATCAAAAATTTTCTTCTTTATTTCGTCGGGAATGCCTTGCCCGGTATCCGCTACTTGGATTCGAGCGTAAAGGCCTGGCGCAATCGGGCCTGAATCGCAAAATTCATCAGTACCGAACGAAACACTATCTAAACTTATCTCCACATGCCCACCGTCTGGCATCGCATGACGCGCGTTCGATATCAAATTCAAAATCACTTGCTGAATTTCAACAGCATTGGCATTACCCCATAAAATGCCGATTGGCAGTTTGACGGACAATGAAACATTATCAGGAAGTGATCCACGCGCGATTTCACCGGCCGATTCCAACAGCTGATTCAGTTCAGTGGCAACAAACTCCTTTGTCTCAACGCGACCAAATGCCGTTATCTTCTGAGCTAACGATCTTGCTATCACAACCGTACTCCTAATCTCTTGCAGATAGCGCCTCGCTTTATCATCCTGCGCCAGAACGGTCAGCGCCAACTCCGCAAATCCTAGAATGCTCCCCAAGAGATTGTTGAAGTCATGTGCAATACCGCTTGCAAACGCACCGATTGCCTCCATCTTTTGTGATTGGACGATAAGTGCTGCTGCTCTCGCTCGCTTTACCTCCGCTCTTGCTTCACGCAAGGATGAAACGTCCAACGCGACCGTTACAACGCCCTGCACTTCACCTGCGTTGTCTATGACGGGTGATTTGTGTCCAAGCCAATAACCTGCATCACTTGTAGGCCAACTAAACTCGATACCCATGATGGCCTTTCCGCGCTCCAGAATCTCTTCTTCGAGTTCGCGGAAATGTCGGCCAATTTGCTCCGGAAAGATTTCCACAGACGTACGATTGAGATAGTCCTCCTTCTCCACTCCGAGCAATTCCTCGAAGGTTGCATTCGCCAATATATAACGACCGGTACGATCTGTTACCGAGATCGCGCCATGAACAGAATTGATTATCGATTGCAATAGTAAATGCTGGCGATCTCGTTCGGCTTCAGCGGACTTTCTATCCGTCGTGTCCATGACCCAAGCCATGTCGGCGGTTACGCCATCATATCTGATTGGCTGAACTCCCACGAGGCACCACCAATGGCTGCCATCAAGACGCAGACGTTCTGCTTCAAAACTGACATTGCCTTGCTCGGTTTTGGCAATTTCTTGCGCGAGAGCAAAGTCTTCTTTTAGAACATAGCTATTGACCGGCTGCATTGCGGCGGCTTCTTCTTCCGTCCGTGCGCCCAGCATCGCCATGTGCTTGGCGTTTTGATAAAGACGCTTGCCTGTCATCGGACCACTGGTGGCCGTAATAGATATTCCGACGACACTGTTGTCTAGCATAGATCTAAACAGCGCCTCACGTTCCTTGAGTCGTTCGGCGATTTCAATCTGATCGCTAACGTCCATAACGACGCCAAGATATGCGATCGGCTGGCCGTCTAAACCGTATATTGCTTCCTCGATTTCGCGCACGAAGCGATATTGATCTTGAGCATTCTTCAGTCGAACAGTGATATCGGTAACGGCTTGCCCAGCTACATGTTCATCCAGCGTTTGACGGTACTTCTTAACATCGTCGGGATGGGCTCTCGCAAAACACAGCTCCGTCAAATTTTCTTCTGGATCTATCTGAGAGATATCCAATCCATAGAGTGCGGCTGCTTCTCCGCCAAAGTAGGAAAAAGACGCTCGCAACTTTTCATCGACGTTCACTCTGTACGCTCCAATTTTCCCTATACGCATCAAAGATCTAAGAAAACTTTCGTTCTCTATTAGCTTGATTTTTTGACTCTCGTAATCCGTCACATCTTTCGATATCAGTAAACTTGCATCTTCAGTTCCCCAAGATATTTCTTCTACCGTGACAGCCAGATACCTCTCATCGCCGCCGCTATTCACTCGCTTGTATGTAACGTTATGATTGATGCGGGAACCATCCGACACATATTCGGCTATCTTCTCTAGCTCTGGCTCCATCACGTAGATATCTTGCGCCTTTAGCAAAAGATCAAAGGGAATGTTCCTTTGCTCTGCCCATTCGGTATTCGCATATAGCGGAACGCCGTCGCTATGTACTACAACTCCCAGACCACTAACTTCCATGATCTTGCGAAATAGAGCATTGCCGAAAGCAGGTGATGTTTCCGCCACGATCGCGCCTTTAGCCACTGCGGCACTTTCAGGATACCAAGCAAAAACGACATCCCCCTCGCCATTTATGCTTCTTGTAATTTTAACGCGACTACCATTGGATTTCACGACAAGGGCTTCTTCGCGACGCAAGAAAGTTGACGCTGCCGTATTCGCAGTAAAATCCTGCAACACTTCCTTGATGGGTAGAAAACTTAGATCGCTCACCACGCATTGCGTTATTTTCGCCAAGCTTAATGGTGGTTCCTCGCTTTCGCTTCCACTCCAAAAAGACGTGTGGAACTCTGGACTCATCGCAATGATATCGCCGCTTGCAGATATGTGAATGAATGCCAGGTCACTCGCCGCGGCCGATTTCGGCACGATACTCGACAAAAGACCATGAATCCGAGCTGTTGCGTCCGTCCACAGTACCAACACAAAACCATCAGGTAATAAATGA
>CAYOYT010000066.1:8495-9312 GCA_964408245.1 uncultured Dongia sp.
GACGCTCGGCTTCGATCCACCTTTTATCCCGCCGTTGAAATGCCGCCGATCTTGATCTCAATCGAAATGTGCTTAGGTTGATGCTTATGCAGTTATCCACGTAAAGGCGGAATTCGTCCGGCCCATCACTTCCAAACGACCAACGAAGCACTGACTGATAAGGCGCACCGTTCTGTATTGCGCCTAGGCACTCCGGAAATGCATGCACGTAGGCATTATTCCAACCAAGGAGCCTGTCATTCTCATCGAAGATGCATGCCGGAGTATCTGCGACATCAAGCAGCTTTCTGACCAACACAGAGGTACATGCCGGTATCGGCAACGACGGTGGAGATAGTGCGATAAAGGCGCCGCGCTCGCGAGCCATGATCTCTTCCGTATCTAGAGTAAATCTGCCGGATCGATAAGCTTACCAACTCTGCCTAATCTGATTCTTTTGTCATTTAATCGGCATTGACCACATGGGAGACGCCACAAGCTCACGTCATTTATCAAGAAAGCGACTCTGAAATTCGATTGCGGGAAGCGGCTTGGAATAGTAATAACCTTGAGCCGCATCGCATCCGATTGAAGTTGCAAACTCCACAGCTGCTTTGTCTTCAACTCCTTCAACGACACTTCGCATTTCGAGATTCTGCGCAAGCTGAACGATTGCCTTTACGATCTGCGCGTTATCGCGCGATGCGTGAAGCGAAACGACGAAAGATTTATCGACCTTAATCTCGGTAAATGGCATTTGCTTGAGGCGCGACAACGAGGAGTACCCAGTTCCAAAATCATCGATGGAGAGACAAAAACCCTTAAGGCGCAAGCGAAC
>CAYOYT010000067.1:0-9255 GCA_964408245.1 uncultured Dongia sp.
ATATTAGCCTTGGCGACTCCCTGGGCATGAGGAACGTTTCTCTTTTCATCGCGGTCGTCGTGACCTTGTGGCTGACCCCGGCAGTCATCGCCCGTGGCCAGGCGGTCAGCCTCCGGCACCGCGAATTCATCGAGGCGGCTCGAGCTGGCGGCATGACATCCTGGCAGATCATCTGTCAGCATGTGGCGCCCAACTCGGTCAATGTGGTTATCGTCTATTCGAGTCTACTTGTGCTGGAAGCGATCCTCACAGAGAGCTTCCTTTCCTTCCTGGGCATCGGTGTGCAGGCGCCGGCAGCGAGCTGGGGCACACTGATCAATACCGGTGCCGACAATCTGGAAGTCGATGCAAGGCTTCTATTGCTACCGAGCGCTTTTCTCGCGCTGACACTTTTCTGTCTTAACTACATCACGGACGGTCTACGCGATGCCTTCGACCCCAATGAGCGCTGATGCTCCTTTGCTGACGGTCGAGGATCTCTCGGTCCGTTTCAAGTTACCCCAGGGCTGGGTCATCGCCGTGGACCGAGTTGGCTTCAGCATTCGTCCTGGCGAGGTGGTAGGAATTGTCGGTGAATCCGGCTCCGGTAAGAGCCAGATTCTGCTCTCGATCATGGGTCTGTTGGCCAGCAACGGGCGCGCGACTGGCACTGTTCGGTTTCGTGGTGCGGAGTTGCTCAACCGGTCGATGGCGGAGCTTGATCATATTCGCGGCTCGGCTTTGTCGATGATCTTTCAGGACCCGATGACCTCGCTTAATCCCTATATGCGGGTGAGTGAGCAATTGACCGAGGTCCTCACCATCCATCAGGGCATGTCGGAAACACAGGCGTTGGTAGCGGCAATCGAGATGTTGGATCGCGTGCGCATTCCAGATGCACGGCGCCGCATCTCGCTCTATCCGCACGAATTCTCAGGCGGCATGCGTCAACGTGTGATGATTGCGATGGCCTTGCTTTGTAAGCCGGTGTTGCTGCTGGCCGACGAGCCAACCACGGCGCTCGATGTCACCGTGCAGGCGCAGATATTGGAGCTGATGGGTGAACTGGCGCGTGACCTCGGTACCGCGGTCGCCATTGTGACGCATGATCTGGGCGTCGTCGCGCGGCTCTGTGACCGTGTGATTGTCCTTTATGGTGGACGCATCATGGAGGAAGGCAAGATCGACGATATCTTCCACGATACGCGTCATCCTTATACGTCTGGCCTTCTCGCCGCCACGCCACGTCTCGAGGAAGTAACGCATGGCGAACTTCGCACGATTCCTGGCCAGCCGCGCGCAGCGATGGACGATATTTCAGGTTGTCCTTTTGCACCTCGTTGCGCGCTGAAGCAGAATGTCTGCAACGATACACCGGCCTTGAAAGCTGGTGCCGCCGGTCATCGCCTTGCCTGCCATATCCGAGAGGTGCGAGCATGAGCGAAACATTGCTGAAGGTCGAAAACCTCAAGATCCACTTTCCGATGCGGTCGGCTACTCTTTTTGGCCGGCGCGGCACACCAGTGCGCGCTGTCGATGGTGTCTCGCTGGATCTTAAGGCTGGTGAAACCCTGGGTATCGTCGGTGAATCAGGTTGTGGCAAGACAACGCTCGGCCGAGCGATCCTGCGGCTCATCGAGCCGACTGAGGGTCAGGTGTTGTGGATGGGCCAGGATCTACGGGCTCTCGGAAGCAATACGATGCGCGAAGCGCGCCGGCATATGCAAATTATCTTCCAGGATCCGTTGGCTTCCCTCGATCCCCGGATGTCGGTCGAAACCATCATCGGCAAGCCGCTACGGATCTTTCACCCAGAACTCAGCCGTGCTGAGGTGAAGCGGCGCGTCCTGGAAACCATGGCATTGGTCGGCCTCGCACCCGCCATGGCTAATCGTTTCCCGCATGAATTCTCCGGCGGCCAATGCCAGCGCATTGGTATCGCGCGCGCCATCATCCTGCGCCCCAAGCTCATTGTCTGCGACGAGCCGGTCTCGGCGCTCGATGTCTCAATCCAGGCGCAGATCATCAATCTTCTGATGAAGCTGCAGCGCGAATTAAGTCTGTCGTTGCTTTTCATTTCGCACAATCTTGCCGTCGTGCGTCATATCAGCCACCGCGTGATGGTGCTTTACCTCGGCAAGGTGATGGAAGTTGCCGAGCGTGACGATCTCTATGCACGTCCGCTGCATCCTTACACGCAGGCGCTCATCTCTGCCGTACCGATCGCTGATCCGCGATTGGAGCGCGGCCGCGATCGGCTGCTCTTGGAAGGCGATCTGCCGTCGCCGATAAATCCGCCCACCGGCTGTCGCTTTCAGTCGCGTTGTCCCAAGGCAACCGAGATTTGCCGTCAGAGTGCGCCAGAGCTACTATCTTACGGCAAAAGCCATATAGCTGCCTGCCATCATATCGACCACATATCATGATCAAACTGGACTTAACGATCGAAGATACTTTCCTCGACCGACTTCTTAATTTGCCCACTATCTACGCCGCTGGCTTGTCGCCGGATGGCCTGCAGCTTGCCTGGATCTGGGCAAAGCTCGGCGCCACGACGCAGTTATGGCTGCAGCCCGCCGATGGCAGTGCAGTACCACGCTGCCTGGTCAACGACGGCCAACTGGATTGTGTTTCCTTCACCTGGGCGCGGGATGGAAAGTCGATTGTGATGGGTCAGTCGCGCGGCGGCGATGAGCGGATTTCACTGCTGCAGATCTTTCTGGATGGTCGGCCGACGCGTCGACTGACACCGGAACGGCCCGATTACTACATCCATGGCGGCCAACTTCTCGCCGATAATCGCACGCTGATCTACGCCGCTAATGTCGATCCGGATACCGGGGCTGAGATTGAGGCAGCCTTAATCTATGCACACGATCTTGAGACCGGTGCCAAATTGGTAATTGCGCGACCTGAGAAGGCCGCTCTCATATGGCCGCTCGTTTCGCCCGACGACAAATACGTGCTCTATGAGCGCAAGGATCTTGACCCGGCTGGGACGCAATTATGGCTCGCCGCCATCGATGGGACTTTTGACCGTGAGATCGTCAATGTCGGTGCCAAGGCCAAGGTCGACGGTGCTTGGTCGCCAGACGCGCGGCATGTCGTGCTCGCCGCTGAAGGCAAGCCATATCGCCGGATCGGTCTCTGGCATCTTGCCGACGGCAAGATTGATTGGTTGGTCGATGATCCCGCACGCAATGTCGAAGATGCGGTATGGTTGCGGCGCATGGATAGTATCGTGATCGAGGAAGTTCGCGAGGCACGGGCGCAGATATCATTCTTCAACCTTGTGAACGGGCAGGAAGCGGCTTTTGTGCCGGGTGCGGGTACTTACGATCCAATCGGTGTTACGTCCGACGGACATTTGATTGTTTGGCATTACGATGCACGGACGCCGGCGCGGCTTCTGCGCCTGAAGCAGGCGGCGCCGCATCAGATGGTGACCATTCTTGCCGCGCACCCGGCAAGACGCAGCCCTTCTGCGGCTGAGTTGGTTGCGGCTCAAGATTACCGCTGGAAATCTATGGACGGATTAGAGGTTCAAGGTTGGCTGTTTCGTGCCAAGGCACCAGCACGCGGCACTATTCTGTTGGTTCATGGTGGGCCGACGCATCATGACGAGGATGCGTTCGATCCTGAGATTCAGTACTACGTCGCCTGTGGCTTCAACGTGATGACGCCTAATTACCGCGGATCGACTGGTTTTAGCCTAGCTTTCGAGGAATCGATCAAGGCGGAAGGTTGGGGTGGCAAGGAACAGGAAGATATCCGCACCGGTGCCGAGGCGCTGATCCGCGATGGTATCGCCGAAAAAGGCAAGATCGGCATCACCGGCACGTCCTATGGTGGCTATTCCTCCTGGTGGGCGATCACACATTTTCCCGTGGAGACGATTGCAGCCGCTGCCCCCATCTGCGGCATGACCGATCTTGTCGTTGATTATGAAACGACCCGACCTGATCTCAGGCCTTATTCCGAAGAGATGATGGGTGGCTCTCCGGCAACGGCGCCGCAACGCTTTCATGACCGGTCGCCGATCCATTTCGTCACTGATATCAAGGGCAAGCTGCTAATCATCCAGGGTGAGAACGATCCCAATGTGACATCGCAAAACGTGACAGATGTGGTGATGCGGCTGAAGGCTGCCGGCATCGATTACGAACTGCTCACGTTCGACGACGAAGGTCACGGCATCGCGCGGCCGGCCAATCAGCGCGTGCTTTATAAGCGCATTGCCTCGTTCTTCGCAGCGGCATTTGGATGACATCGATTTTCGCCGATCTTGCAACCGCATGGTCGCATTATCCCATCATCTGGTCGCCGCATGTCTCTAAGAACGGCGAGTGGCTCGCCTGGTCGTGGACCGGCCATTCCAATACGTCGAACGTCTGGATGGTACGGACCGACGGTACCGCGCCGCCACAGCAACTGACGACAGGTGCTGACCATTTCAACGTCAACGGCATCGATGCTGATGGCGGCCGGCTGATTGTCGCGCAAGGCCGAGGCGGTAATGAGCATGATCGCTTGTTTTTGCTCTCGCGCAACAGTGCGGAGTTGCAGTCACTAACGCCAGAGCAATGCGATCACTACGTCTTTGGCGGTAGTTTCCATGACGACGGGCGATCGATTCTTTACACGGCCAATGTCGATTATGAGACGGGAGAGAGCACGTACGGATCCTGGCTTTACGTTCAAGATCTCATCACGGGCAAGCGTCGCGTCATCGCGCATGCTCACTCGATCGTCGAGCGCACGCCGGAGATCAGTCCCGATGGTCGGCAAGTGCTCTATCATCGTAGCGATCTACATCCAGCCGGCACACAGGTTTGGCTCGTTGCCTGGGATGGTGGTGCAGATCGCCAGATTTTTAGCGCTGGTGATCGTTTTCGCGCTTACGGCTATTGGATCGATGATGGGCGCGTACTGATCCACGCTGAGACAAAGACCCACGCTCGGATCGGCGAACTAGATCTCCGCTCAGGCGAGATACGATGGATCGTTGACGATCCGGCGCGAAACATCGAAGGTGTCGTAACTGGCGCTGACGGCCGGCAGGCCATGCTGACCGAGTTCGAGATGAGTCGGCTGAAACCGCGCTTGCTCGATATTACGACCGGCAAGGACAGACTGCTGGATCAACAGAGTGTCAGCTTGTTGCCGCTGCAGCAGCATCCCGAGGGAGACTGGATCGTCGAAGCCTATCGCTCGGGCGCGCCACATGCCTTCCAGCGCATCAATCTAGCGTTGGGTGAGATGCGACAACTCGTGGTATCGCGCTCGGAGCTGCATCATTTCACGCCGGCCCACGATTTTCATTGGACCGCGCGGGATGGAAAGCCGGTCCAGGGCTGGCTTTATGAACCGCAAGGGCAAAGCCGCGGTCTCATCGTCTGGGTTCACGGCGGACCGACCTGGCATAGCGAGGACTGGGTCAATCCAGTCATACAATTCCTGGTCAGCGCGGGCTTTACCGTGCTCGATCCCAATTATCGTGGCTCGACGGGTTTCGGTATTCCGTTTCGGGAAGCGATCAAAAGCGACGGCTGGGGCGGCGCCGAGCAGGATGATATACGATCCGGTATCGAGGCGCTGATCGCCACCGGCAAGGCCCGCGCCGGCAGGATCGGTGTCGCTGGGCTATCTTATGGCGGTTACTCATCCTGGATGGCGATCACACGCTTTGCTGATCTTGTCGACGCGGCGTGCGCGATTTGCGGCATGTATGAGCTTGGTATTGATTATCATAACACCGAAATGCCGCATGGCCGCGCTTATAGCGAAGAGATGATGGGCGGATCCCCGGAGCAGCTTCCAGAGCGCTATTTTAACGCGTCGCCCCGAAATTTCGTGGACAACATTAAAGGCCGCCTAATGATTGTTCACGGCTTGGCCGACAGTAATGTGTCGCCGGCCAATACCGATCTTGCCGTCAAGGATCTCGACGAACGCGGTATTCCCTATCGATTGCTGACATTCCCCGATGAGGGCCATGGCATCTACAAGGCCGGTAATCGCGCTCGTTGGTTAAGCGAGATGGGCGATTTCTTCGCCGACGCATTCGCGCCTAGGGATTAGCCAAGCACCTGCTTCACCTGGGCCAGGCCGTCGATCAGCCGATCGATGTCTTGAAGTGTATTATAGACGCCGAAGGAAAGACGCGCTGTCCCGGTCACGCCGAAATGCGCCATTAGAGGCTGTGCACAATGATGGCCGGCGCGAATGCAGACTCCGCTTTCACCGAGCAGTGTTCCGATATCGTGGGGATGCATCCCCTCCATCACGAAAGAGATGATGCCGATCCGCAGCTGTGGATTGCCGAGGATTTGGATACTCGAAATCTCGCTTAGGCGGCGGACGGCGTACTGGGTGAGGGTGGTATCATGGGCCGCGATGGCGTCGAACCCGATTCCTTCGATGAAGTCGAGCGCCGCTGCCAAGGCAAGGGCGGCACCGATCGCCGGCGTACCGGCCTCGAAACGGCGCGGGCCGTCCGCGTATTCTGTCCCGTCAATGCTGACTGATCGGATGATACCGCCGCCACCCATGAAAGGTGGCAAATTCGCCATAAGCGCTGCCTTAATATAGAGGGCGCCAATTCCGTCCGGACCGTAAAGCTTATGGCCGGTGACGGCGAGGAAATCGCAATCGAGTTCCTTGACGTCGAGTTTGAAATGCGGCGCCGCTTGCGCTGCATCCACCATAACCAGCGCGCCGAAGCGATGGGCTAGGTCGATAATCTTCTTAAGCGGTGTCACCGTGCCGATCGTGTTAGCGGCCGCAGTGACACAAACAAGCTTCGGTTCACCTGAGAGCAGCATCTCGAACTGCGCGAGATCGAGATCGCCGGCAGCATCGACCGGAACCGCGGCCAAGCGTAGTTGTCGGCGCTGTTTGAGGAGCTGCCACGGCACGATATTGGCGTGATGCTCGAGCAACGTCGTCAGAATGAGATCGCCTGGCCGGAGGTTGCTGTCACCGAAAGTATGAGCGACGAGATTGATCCCTTCGGTCGCGTTGTGAGTGAAGACGATCTCACCCGTCTCAGCGCCAAGGAAGCGAGCGACCCGCGCGCGCGCCATATCATAGTTCTCAGTCGCTGTTTCGCTTAAGGGGTAGAGCCCGCGGTGGATATTAGCGTACTCACTACGATAGAAGCGGGCCAGCCGATCGATGACGACATCAGGCTTCTGAGCACTGGCGGCGCTATCGAGATAGATGAGTTCCGGCTGATCGCGGAGGAGTGGGAAATGCGTCCGCGGGACTAACGCCTCACCGTTCGCCAAAGGCGTATGGCCAGCGGAAAGATGCTGTGGCTGTGACATGAAGCTTAGCGAAACTCCTTGAAAGGTATCGAAGGGTGCCCACCCATGACGCTGGTGAGCGGCGTTTTAGTCAAGAGTTCGATGCTTGAAGCTAGCTGCGGCGTGATGAACTCTGGACCGAGTCATCCAGTAACCAGCGGCGACAATTCAAGCAGAGGTGATTGTAAGCTCGTTTGTATACGAATGATCTTCCCTTGAATGTGACCATAAACCATGTTTTGCTCGATGCTGAAGGCATCGTTTCGTTTGCTCCTGAGAAGAGGATGGAAAATGACTAAGAAGACGCGTGGGTTTAAGGCGCGCCTTGGCACTGTGTCGCGGCGCAAATTCGTGGTTGGCGCCTCTGCTCTGGCCTTGGGCGCTGGCGTGGGTCCATTTGCCAGCCGCCGGGCGATCGCGGCTGGGGAAGTGAAAGTCCTCAACTGGCAAGGCTATGGCACGGATGAGAAATGGGCGCTGGATGCTTTCAAAGCAGCGACTGGTCTTGATGTCGTGCATGATTATTACAACTCCGAATCAGAGATGATCACCAAGTTGCAGACCAATCCAGGCACCTATGACGTCATCGTCACGAATTCCGCCTGGAACGACCGGGCATCTGATCTCGGTTTGGTGCAGCCGATCGGCACCGCACAGATCAGTCACTGGAATGATCTCAACCCGGCCTTCCGTGATTCCGAACTGCTGGCAGCGGACGGCAAGATCTATGGTGTCTCGTGGGTTTGGGGCATCACAGCCGTTGGCTATTCGACCGAGGTCTTTGGGCAAGCACCGAAATCGCTCGAAATATTGTGGGATCCAAAGCTCGTCAAACGCGTTGCGGTTCGCGATGATGCAATTGAGGCGGTGAGCTTCGGCGCCATCGCGACGGGCCAGGACATGAATCACCCAAAGGATCTTGCCAAGGTCAAGGAAAAGCTCCTCTCTTTAAAGTCGAATGTGGCTGCGTTGTGGTCGTCGGAAGACGAGTGGAACAAGCAGTTTCAGGCAAAAGCCTTCGATATCTCGATCTATTGGTCGGGCTCGGCACTGCGCAGCAAGAACAACTTCAAGCTCCCAGTTGGTTTCGTCGTGCCGGATGAGGGGGCTATTGGCTGGTTCGATGGTCTTGCCATCGGCAAAGACGCGCCCAATGCCGAGGGTGCTCACAAATTCATCGATTACATGATCGATCCAACCTTCTACGTTGAATGGGCAACCAAGATCGGTGCGCCCGCTTCGGCCAATAACGCGGCGATGGCGGCGATGCCGGAAGGCGACGATAAGACGCTTTACTCCGACCAGGCGGCCATCAAGCGGCTGCAATTCATGGCACCGCTCACTGATGATGAGCGGCAGGCCTATTCTGATCTCTGGGCTGAAGTAAAAACTGAGTTTGCAAAATAGCGAACTCGAACGAACGTATGAACGCCGCTTCAACTTTAGTGTTACGCGGCGTCTGCGTTCTAGGGGAGTTGTATGACACCGACGACACGCACGCGCTGGGCTATCTTTAGCCTGACAGGACCTGCCTATTTTTGGCTGACCTGCACGATCTTTTTTCCGATCGCGGCAATGCTGGTGTTGAGCTTCCTCGACAAATCGCCCCTCGTTCCGAAGCCCGCTAGTTTCACCTTCGACAACTACATCGCCTATTTTACCAAGCCCTTCTATTGGCCGCTGACGCTATGGTCGATTCAACTCGGCTTCTGGGTGACCTTTTGCTGTCTTATCATCGGCTATCCAGCGGCCTATGCGCTGGCCAAGCGTGTAAAAGGCCGCTGGCGTGAGGCAATGTTTCTGTTGATCGTACTACCCTTCTGGTCAAATGCCCTGGTGCGTATTTTTTCGTGGACTATGGTGCTGCGGAAAAACGGCATCGTCGATGTTGCCGTCCAATCGATCATTCCAGGGGCACCGGCTGTCGATTTTCTGGGTACCTATCCAGCCGTCATCATAGGTCTTACGC
>CAYOYT010000068.1:0-9254 GCA_964408245.1 uncultured Dongia sp.
CGACAATTTCGATACCACGGGTTGGACGCAGGTTGCGACCGGTGTTGCGGGTGACGGTGGCCGTAGCTACACGGCTTACCAGCAGAACGGTGCCGATGGCGTTGCGACCGTCTATGTCGAGAACGTGATCTAAACAGGGATCGCGGGAAACAACACGGGGGTGGTCGAAAGGCCACCCCCGTTTTTTTATGTCGCGCGCTTGCGAGATCGCGCCATCGCCATTACAAATCCACTAACAGTGATTGGTGGCAAAGATTGGCGCTCAGGATCCTATGCAGGCCGTGAATTCCGGAGAATCTTCGACGAGTACACCCCTCAAGGCGTGGCTCATGCAGGCCTGGCCTTGGGCGTTGTTGCTCTTGGCCTCGATCGGTCTGGGGCTCTACGGCCGCTATGGTCTCATCCAATCGACAACCATCGGCCTTGCTTGCCAAAGCGCCGATCCAGCTTGGTATTGCGGATTGCGCCATCAGCTGTGGTTGATGGGAGATGTCGGCTTTTGGTCATGGACAGCGATGCTCAGCGGGTTCGTGGCATTGCTCTTTGGCTGGCGGGCAGCCATCGTTCTTGCTATCGTCGCCGGCGGTGCTGGCCTCGCTCTCCATAATGCCGGTCCTGCCGCCTTCGGTCTTATCCTTGCCTTGATGCGGCTGGTCCGACCTCAGAGTCTTGCTGCGCGCTGATCGATAAGATTGCGTCGAAATATGGTGCGCCAAGCACCGACCATGTTGAGAGCGAAGATCAGCAGCAATCCGCAGAAGCTGAGTGCCTGCCAATTCAGCGGGCCTTCGAACCAGGCGATGAAGGCAGCGCTGGCAATCAGGATCAGCGATAAGACACGCTCTTCGCGCCCGTCGATGATCGGCATGAAGAATTGCCCGGCCCGCCATTGCAGAATCAGGAAGGCAAAAGCGGGGATCGCATAGGTGGCAATGGGGAAGCCGCGATAACGGCTATCGAAGGCAAGTGCCAGGGCGACGGTCGCGGCACCCGTCAACACGATCAGCCGTAGCAAGGCGGCGACCGGTAACGGCCGCGTCTCTAGCGCGATCAGCCAGCGCAGGGCCGTGCCCAAAGGCGCCATCCCCAGATCGGCGGTGCCACGTAAGGCCAGCACCAGGACAAGCAGGGATTGCAGCACCAACCCGATCTCCACCGCGAGATCGGCCAGGGTCACATAGATGAGATGCGCCCGTTCCGCCTGTAGGGTGATGAGCACGCCACCGATACAGGCGCCGAAGGAGAGCGCCAGCACCGCGCGCCAATGAGTAACCGCCGGCCGAGCAAAACCCAGCGCAGCCAGACCGATCGCTAGGCTGATCGCGGCCAGGATCGGCCAGTTAGGATGATTGCTGACCGGCGAAAACCAATCGAACTTAGCTTGGCGGTTCCCATCGAACAGGCCCCAATAACCACCGACAGCGCCTTCCTGCGCACGCTTCCACGGCTGATCGAAGGCTTCGATGAAGTTGTAATCAAGGTTATGTGCCTTGGCGTAGACCAAGAAGTCGCGCAAGTAACGCGCCTGATCGACGATGGAAGGAATCGCATTTTCCCGTGCTCTGCCGGCCGATGGCCAACCAGTCTCGCCAATCATCACACGCTTGCTGGGATAAGAGTTCCGCATTTCACCGAGCACGAATTCCAGATGCGGCACGGTCATCGTGGAGGGCGCCGGATCATCTTCCCAATAGGGCAAGATGTGAATGGTCATGAAATCAACCGAATCGACCAGCACCTGGGGCGCCTTCTGCCAAAAGCCCCAGACATCGGCATAGGTGACGGGCAGGCCAGTCGCTTGTTTGATGCGCGTGACGAGAGCTGCCAGTGTCTCGCCGCTTTGTTCGCCGCGCAGTAACACCTCATTGCCGACAATGATCGCCTTGATCGCCTGCGGATAGGTCTTGGCAAGCTCGATCGTTTTGACGATCTGACGTTCGTAGAGTGCTGGCTCGGCGCCGATCCAGATACCGAGCAGCACCTGCATGCCACGTTCGGCCGCCAGTGGCACGGTCTTGTCGAGGCCTTGATCGGTCGCGTAGATACGCACGCAATTCGTGATCGGCTTCAGCTGATCGAGATCCTCGGCGATCTGCTGCGGTGGGATCGTCAAGGTTGGATCGTAAGGTGTCTGGTCGCCGCGAAACGGCGTATAGCTCACGCAATGAAGTTTAGGCTCGGGTGCTGGTGGCAGATCGACGGGTCGGCCGATCCACGCCCAGAAACCGATCGCCGCCATCATGGCCAGCAGCAGCGGCCCCGCCCATGCCTTTGGGGCCCACACGTTCAGCATCGTTGTTCCTTCAGGCGGCCTTTTTGGTCTCTGCCGTGGTTTCGATCGGCGCAGTCTTGCCGCTAGCCACCGCCAGCGCATTGGTAAGCGAGGTTTCCGGTCCGTCGCTACGCTGGCCGATGCGCAGGGCATTGATCATGGAAAGCACCAATGCCGCGAAGAACGGTAACGCCTGGACGAAGAGCAGGATCGCCCACAGCACAGCCGCGGGCTCCAGGCTGCGCACTTTCAGAGTCCAGATGCCGCAACCGACCAAGGCCAAGAAGATCGCCGTTTCTTCACGCGCTGAGACCAGGCCGCGCAAGGCTGCCGGCGCATTTTCCATCTTCGGGGTGCGGTGGAAGGGCAGGTTCGAGGTGAATATCCCGCGCCACACGGCTTTGCCCACAGAATAGGAAAGGGCGAGGCCCGCGAGGCTAGCACCAATATTGTTCCAGATGCTGCACGGCACCTTCTGCGCATAGAGCCAGAAAGACTTGCCGACTTTGAACAGGAACATGCCGATGGTGACGAAGAGATAGACGGTCAGCGGCGGTGCGATGTATTGCGGCCAGACAATCATCCCCACGGTCCAGGCCAGGGCGAGCGCGATAAACGATAACTGTAGACCGTCGGCGATCCAAGGCAGCCAGCCAGCTAGGAATTGATAGCGCTGCGCCGGTTCAAGGCGCTTGCCCATGAAAGGCAGCAAATCGCGCCAATGGCTTTTCAGGATCTGCATGGCGCCATAGGCCCAGCGATAGCGCTGCTTGCGGAAGGCATCGAAGCTATCGGGCATCAGGCCGCGGCCATAGCTCTTCTCGGTATAGACCGCCTTGTGCCCGGCTTCGAAGAGGCGCAAGCCCAGCTCCGCATCCTCGGTGATGCACCATTCAGCCCAACCGCCGGCCTGCGTCAAGGCGGAGCGACGAATGAGCGCCATCGTGCCGTGCTGGATGATGGCGTTCTTCTCGTCGCGGGTCTTCATGCCGAGATAGAAGAAGCCAGCATATTCCCAGAAGCACATGCGCTTGAAGAGATCTTCGTGCCCGTCGCGATAATCCTGCGGCGCTTGCACGAGCGCTACTTGTGGATTGGAGAAATGCGGCACCAAATCCGACAGCCAGCTAGCGCGGACGATATAATCACTGTCGATCGTGGCGATGATCTCAGCTTCCGGATGCGTCTCGGTGAGCGCGTAATTAAGGGCGCCCGCTTTAAAGCCCGGCCATTTGGGCAGATGGAAGAAGCGGAAATTCGGTCGATTCAGGGAGTTGATATATGCCTCGACCGGCTGCCAGACCGCATCATCCTTGGTATTGTTATCGATGATGAGGACTTCGAAATTTGGATAATCGAGCCGCTCCAGCGCTTGGATGGTCTCGATCATCATATCCGGCGGTTCATTGTAGCAGGGGACGTGAACCGACACCTTCGGCAGCTTCCAGGAAGAATGGATGGGCGGTGGCATCAAGCTGCGTTTCGATTGCCCCAGCCACAGATTGACCGCCATCTCCAACCCCTCAATGAGGAAGATGGTGAGCAGCAACAACACCGCCGGCGCCACGGCCACCATGGCGATGACGTCATAGAGCGTCAGATAAAGCTGGCTGTATTGCGCATAGATGAGCACCGCGGTGATGACGCCGCCATAGCCAAGGAGGGCGACGAAGAAACGGCCGCGCCGCTTCATGCCCAGTTCGGTCCGCATCAGGAACAGCACAAAAGGCAGGCCGATCACGACTGAGGCGATGGCGAAGACTGGCCAGTTGGCGAAATTAATGAGATGGCCCTGCAGGGCAGGCTTAGGGTGACGGTCGGCGTTCCACAATCCCCAATAGGCACCGACGCCGCCTTCGACCGCGATTTTCCAGGGCTGGTCGAAAGCCTCGATCACGTTGTAATCGATGTCGGCCTTCTTCGCCTCGATCAGGAAGCGCCGCAAGAACAGGCCCTGATTGATGGGCGAGGCGGCGGCGCCACCTTTGCCTTGATATTCCGGGCCTTCTTCCGGCAGCGTCGAGCGGGTCAGGCCTTCGCTCGGCCAACCCACTTCGGCGATCAAGATGCGCTTGTCGGGATAGCGCTTCTGCACGGCGTAATAGCGGTCGAGCGTCCATTTCAGGGCTTGGTCGATATTGATGCCGTTCCAGAATGGCAGGATGTGAACGGCGATATAATCGACCTCGGCGACCAGATCGGGATTTTCCAGCCACAAATCGAAAGGCTCCGCGGTCGAGACGGGCAGATCGCTCTCTGCCTTCACCCGGCGGATGTAGCTGATGAGTTCAGCCTTCGCCTCTTCTTCCTTGTCGCGGTTGCGATGGATGTATTCGTTGCCGACGATGAGCTGGTTGACGCCGCCCACTTTATGCGAGATCTCAACCAGACTAGCGATTTCCTCTTCATTCTTCTTTTTGTCGACATCGATCCAAGCGCCGGCCGTGACGCTGAGGCCAATGTCGGCGGCGATTGCCGGAATGCGGTTCGATATGCCAGTGGATTCATAGGTACGTACCGAGCGGGCCTGACCGGCTATGAGCTGTAAATCCTCGCGGATTTCGTCAACGCTCGGCTCGCGCTTTTGCAGGGAGGTCGCATCCTGGCGCCAAGCGGCGTATGAGACGCCGCGGAGATCGCCTTGGAAAGGATCGGACTGCACCGTCGGATTCAGAATGAACCAGGCAGTCGCCACCATTGCGGCCAAAACAAGGCCGATAAGCCAATTACTAAAACGCATCTCTCTTCCGAACTTAAACGCTCATTTGAACTAGAGACCGCCACGCGCTTTTAAAGCGCTGCACTCTTGTCCGACATGTAGCTCGTTTCAATTGAACACTCACGGTGCCCATCAGATCATCCCGGGGGGGGGGTCATCTTGGCCCGCTTGGTTACTGCGCTGCAAAATCGCCACTTTTCAATATATTTGCAAGGGCGGACCTGATTTGCCGGCTCAACATCCCGTGAAGGACGCAATCCCTGCTCAGCAGAGCTGCTGTAATTAACCAAGCTTGGAAGCATTTGGTTCCTGACGCCGGTGGTATTCCTGGCGCCGGTGGTATGGGCGCATCGAAGCCGTCAGCCCAATTCCTTGAATTTTTCCATGCCTTGGACCAACGCCGCGCGCGTGCCGGGCTCCATGGCCGAATGTCCAGCATCAGGAATGATCTGGTAGCGTACCTCTGGCCAGATTCGCGACAGATCATCCGCCGAGCGGATCGGACATACCAGGTCATAGCGCCCCTGCACGATGAAGCCTGGGATCTTGCGAATACGGCCGATATTTTCGAGTAGGAAATTCTCAGGCAGGAAAATGCCGTTGGCGAAGTAATGTGCCTCCATGCGCGCCAATCCCAAGGCCAAAGTATCGCCTGAAAAGGCTTGGATTGTCTCTGGGCTCGGCAGCAGGGTCGAACAGCTGCCCTCGTAAAGACTCCAGGCGCGCGCGGCCGACATGTGCACTTTGGGGTCGGCATGCATCAGGCGCTTCAGGTAAGCGCCAAGAAGATCGTGCCGCTCATTCTCCGGAATATAGCCGGAAAAGGCGCGCCAGGCTTCCGGTGCCAGTTCCTTCATGCCGTAGAGAAACCAGTCGATCTCGGATTTGCGGCACAGGAAGATCCCGCGCAAGGCCAAGCCGCGCACCCGGTCCGGGTGGAATTCGGCATAAGCGAGAGCGAGCGTCGAGCCCCAGGAACCACCGAAGACAAACCATCGATCAATGCCGAGATGCCGGCGCAAGCGCTCGATATCCTCGATAAGAAGCGGCGTTGTGTTGTCCTTGATCTCGCCCAGGGGTTTTGATCGGCCAGCACCGCGTTGGTCGAAAATGACGATGCGATAATGTTTGGGATCGAAGAATCGGCGATGGCTGGCATTGGCGCCGGAGCCGGGGCCGCCATGCAAGAAAATGACCGGAACGCCCTTCGGATTGCCGCTTTCCTCGAAGTACATGGTGTGAATAGGATCGAGGACCAGTTCGCCCGTACGAAAGGGCGCGATATCCGGATAGAGTTCTTTTTGCAGCATATTAGGGCGAATCCTCTGGGTGAGCGATGACGGCTGTTCTTATAGCATGAAGCTTGCCGGAACCAATCGCGCAGCTGATTGCCCAGAGCTGACCACGCGGAACTAATCGCGCGGTCATGCTGTTGGTGATCCCGGCCAGGCCCCAAAAAATGTGGCGCCCTTCAGCCGCTGCGGCGCTATGATCCGTTCAAGCAACAGATTCGCTTTCTGAAGTTTTTTCGTCCTGAAGATTTGGTTTTGGAGCCAGCTCATGCGCCACTCGAACTCATTGCGCCTTTCGCATTCATTCGCCATTTTCTTTCTGGCCGGCACGTCCATGCTGCTCACGGGTTGCATGCAAGCAACCAGCCCGGCGACCGGTCGTACCTTCTCGACCAACGTCACCGAGGCCCAGGAAAACCAGATCGGCGCTGAAGAACATCCCAAGATTCTTACCGAGTTCGGCGGCGACTACAAAGATATGCCGGCACTCAACACCTATATCACCAGTGTCGGCCAATTCGTGGCAGCGACAGCCGAGCGACAGGACGTCAACTATACCTTCACTGTGCTCAACACAGCGGATATAAATGCATTCGCGCTGCCCGGTGGCTATGTTTATGTGACGCGTGGCCTCTTAGGTCTTGCCGTCAATGAGGCGGAAGTGGCGGGTGTGCTCGGTCACGAAATCGGCCACGTCAATGCGCGCCACACGGCCGAACGCTTAGGCCAGCAGCAACAGGCGCAAGTCGGTGTGCTCGCGGGCGTGCTGCTCGGCACACTTCTGGGAGGCGAGCAGGGCGGGCAATTGGGTGGCCAGCTCGGTACCGAGGCGGCGCAGGGTTATCTTGGCAAATATTCCCAGGAGCAGGAATTCGAGGCGGATTCGCTGGGGGTGCGTTATCTCAAGCGCGCCACCTATGACCCGCAGGCCATGGCGACGTTCTTGAGCGCGCTCAATGCTGACACGCATCTGGAAGCTGAGCTCGCCGGTAATGCGGCCGCGGCCGACAATTACAGCATGAAACAGAGCCACCCGCGCACGGCCGACCGCGTTCAGCAGGCGATCTCGCAGGCTGGCGCTACCTCGCCCGGCGCCCTCGTCGCGCGCAATGAATTTCTCAGCAAAATCAATGGTATGATCTGGGGCGATGATCCCAAGGACGGAGTCATCAAGGGCCGCGACTTCGTTCATCCCAGCCTGCGTTTTGCCTTCACCGCGCCGCAGGGTATGAAGCTCGTCAACCAGCCGGACCAAGTCGTTGGCCAAGGTAACAACGCGGTCATGGTTTTTGACATGGCGCCCGGCAATATCGGCGATCTCGCTGGTTATGTGCAGAGCCAGTGGAATCCCAAGGCGAAAGTCAGCGATCTTCAGCGCATCAACGTCAATGGTATGGAAGGTGCCACCGGCACCGCCCAGGGCTCGGTCAGCAATACACCGGCGACCTTCCGTCTGGTGGCGATCCGCTTCCCGGACAATCATGTCTATCGCTTCCTTTTTGCGGCACCAACGAACGCCTTCAACAGCGCCGATTCCGCTTTCGGCGCCACGGTCAATTCCTTCCGGCAATTGGCTGCCAATGAAGCCACCGACTTCAAGCCGATGCGCATCCGTTTGGTTGAGGTCAGGCAGGGCGATACGATCGACAGCCTTGCCACTCAGATGGTCGTGTCGGAGGCGAAGGTGGATTGGTTCAAGGTTATTAATCGTCTCGATCAAGGCCAGCCCTTGCCGGTTGGGCAGATGGTCAAGATCATCAGCTATTGATCTGCTGATCGCCCGAATCACGATCTCAAGGTAAGATGCCGCCATGGCGCGCGCATCGCATCCCACGGCATGGCGTTACCCGATCTGGCTCGTCCTCGCGGCGACGTTCGGCAGTCTCGCTGCTTTTGCTATCGCGCTCGGCGCTGCTGTCGTCAGCTTCGTTGCTTATGACAGCACCTATGAGGTGCTCAATTCCTTTGCCGATCGTGAGATAACAAATCTTAAAGATACCCTTGAGGTAGAGCTCGATCCCGCGCTCGAGCAGGTTCGTTTCATGTCCGGCTATGTCACCAATAATCGCGTGGCACCCGACGACAATCGCCGTCTTTCCGATCTGCTGATGGGGTCGCTCGCTGCTTCGCCGCAGCTGACCGCCGTGGCTTTCATCCGACCCGATCTGACAGTGGTCGAAGCCTCGCGACAGCGCGATGGACAGCTTTATGTCGCTGATGTCACAAGCGGCTTATACAATGCCGGCTACCGGCAGGCGTTGCGTGTGGGTTCGATGGCCCAGGAGCCAGCCTGGGGCGTTCCCATTTTCATTCGCGCGCTCGACAAACCGGTGATGTCCGCTTTAGCGCCGGTCCGAAAGGATGGCGCGGTCGTCGGCGTATTTGCTGCTGTCGTGTCATTGCCTGAAATTTCGCAGACCCTCAATGGCCGCGCCGGCGAGAACGCAACCCCCTTCGTGCTAGGTGACGACGGCACAGTCTTCTCTCATCGTCGGCTTTTCAGCGGCGATTTCCGCCTGAGCGAGGAACGACCGCTGCCGCGCTTCGATGAGATCAACGATCCTGTGCTGGCACAGTTCGATGCGCGCTTTTCAGAGGACGTAACGCCACCCAATCGCCCGCCGTTCAAGGAGCAGGTTGTCTCGGTGAACGGTGCCAACTATTTCCTCATCTTCAAGACGTTTACCGATCTCATCGATCAACCGCTCACCGTCGGCGTCTATCTCAAATCCTCGGTCATCGACAACATCTTTGGCGCATTGTGGCATTCTCTTTACGGCGCAATGATTGTCATTGCCGCCGTTATCGTGTTTGCTCTTTTTCTCGGGCGGCGCATCGGTAATCCCATGCATAAGCTCGCTGAAGCGCAAAGCCACCTGGTTGCTCTCGACTTCAAAAGTGCTCCCACTCTGTCGCGCAGCCGCTTTCGCGAAATTGACGTCGCTGCCAGCGCCTATAACAGTATGCGCAA
>CAYOYT010000069.1:0-3910 GCA_964408245.1 uncultured Dongia sp.
TACGAGCGGCCTTAACCCGGGTCGGTCGCTCGATCGCCGGCTTCCTGACTGCACCCCGCACCCTTGCGGTCTATCGGGTGATCGTCGCTGAGGGACCCCGTTTCCCAGAACTTGCCCGGCGTTATTATGAAACCGGTCCGCGCACTTTTAAGCGGCTGCTAGCGCAATATCTTGCCGAAGCCAATGCCCATGGCGATCTTTCGATCGACAACCCCTTGCTCGCCTCCGAGCAATTCTGCGCGATGGTGCGCGGACCGCTTTACATGCGCAGCTTGCTTAATGTCTCGGATGGGCCAGATGCCTTGTCGGTCGATACTGTTGTTGACGGCGCCGTCGAGGTCTTCATGCGCGCCTACGGATCGCGGGATTCGTCTGTCGATAGGAGCGAACAGCCAGGATCGCGATGAAGGTGACGAACACCACGAAGAGTATACCGGGGAAGCCGTGTGGGCCGAAGATTTCCATGGCGGTGCCGCAGATGACGGAGCCCATCAATGCGCCAAAGCCCCACATGGTGGAGAAGGCTGATGTGCCGGCGATAAGGTCAGTGCCGTGGAAGCGGTCGCCAAGCTCGGAAAGACCTACTGTATAGATGCCAAAGCCAGCCGCCCCACTGACCAGCACGAGCGGCCAAACGAATATAGTGGTGATGGCAATTGGCAGGAGTGCCAAAGAGATGGCCACGACCACGAAACAGCCGACCATCGTGTTGCGCTTCGATGTGTGATCGGCGATCCAACCAATGGGAATCTGAAAGAACACGTTACCGAGCGACAAGGCGGTAATCGTGAGGGCGGCGATGCTTTCGCTCATACCCATTTGCGCGCCGTAGACAGACAGAAAACCCAGCATGCCACCGTCGAACATCGCATGGACCCCGATAGCGATGAGCAGCAGGGGTGCCTTCGGGAAAAAGGCGAAGATAGAAACGTGCGGGTCATCTTTGCCCCTATCACTGGCATCGGTCGAAATCCATGAGATCGGGATTGTCGCCAGGAAAAGCACACAGGCACCGATGACGAAAGGCAGATAGCCGCCGATACCTGTCCAGGCGACGACACCGGGACCGATTCCGAAAGTTGCGGAGATGCAGGTCGCGTAGATGCCGACAACGCGACCGCGGGCGCTGCCCGAAGCGCTCGCAAGTACCCAGGCTTCACTGAGGGCAAAAAGCGTCGCCACAACGATACCCTGGATCACCCGTAGCGGAAACCAGGCGGCGAGGCTTGGGAAGGTAGGATAAAGCAGAAAGATAATGCCGGTTGTCATCGCCATAAAGATGGCGACTGCCTTGGCACCGAAAGTGTGTGAGAGTCTTGGGATGACGAGACCAGCGATGAGAATGCCTACGGGCGCCATCGCGGTATTGAGGCCGATCATGGCTTCGCTGACGCCCCAGCTGCGCATAGTCAGTGCAAGCAGTGGAAACATCTCACCCAGCGAAAAGGCAAAAACGCATACGGCAGCACAGGCTGCTAGCAGATTGCGCCAGTTGATGGTGTTAAATGTGTTGTTATCGGTCAAGATTCAGTATCGCCTCACCTATCGCGGAGGCTGCACACTGCTGGAACTTTATGACAACTGCCAGCGCGATGAATGCAATGCGCCTGCGCCGGTGAAACGCGGCTGTCGACCTGGAGGAAAACTTTAGAAATCGATGATGATGGAAAGTGAGATGAGCTCCGGACTTTTCTGAAACGTCATGCCCGAGTCCAGCGTTGATCGCTCCAGGCAGGCCCCCACTTTTTCAACGGCAACAGTAGATCCCCGGGTCTGCGCGCGCCTCGGAGAGGTCGTCTTGGTAAAAATAAAGCCGCCACCGGCTTGCTTGTTGGCAAACAACGGTGGCGGCTGTCGCTTAATTGACTAGCTATATCGTTAGCCGGGGATGGCTTTGTTCCCCGGGCCACCCTGGATACCGCCACCGGGGTTGGTCCCCGGCCGTCTCCCGCCGCCACCTGGGCCGGGAGCGTGGGGGGTAGGGGTGTTGCCGGTGCTAGAATCCACCGAGCAGCTAGCAAGTTTGATGGTAAATTTGCTCGAATGCTGGTCGCAGAAGCTCTGCGTACCATCTGCCGAGGCACTGTGGCTGATCGCGAGAGCGATCCCAAGTGCCGCCAAACCACACATAGATTTCATCATTTTCTTGGCTCCTTGTTGATCGAGACAGATCAAGCCCTCTAACCACACCCTGTCTGCCGCAAAGTATTAGGCGCGGCAGCCTTAAGGCTGGTTTCAATAAAATTGAATTTTTACTGTGGGGGCTCGGGAAGCGGAAGGTGCCAAAGCCGACAGATGTATCGCACCTAGCGATCAACTCTATCGCTAACGGTCGCGCATATAAGAAAGATTTCTTTGTCATCAAGGCGATAGCTCAGGAACTATCTGAAGCCAGAACGCTACCAACCGCATCGCTTTGCACCTGCAGTGCAGTAAATTCGGTGGGTATATCGATGTTGTCTTGGCAAGATAAATTAAAGCCGCCACCGGTATGGCCTATTGGCGTACGCGGGTGGCTGCTATCGCTTAATTGGTCAAGTCAAACCTTAGCCAGGTGTGGGACCATTTTGCGGTCCGCCATTAAGGTTGCCTGGATTATTGGGCCCCGGCTGTCTGCCTGGCCTGCCACCTTGGCCGATAGCCGGTGCTGGGGAGTTGCCAGTATTGGCATCCACCGAGCAGCTAGCAAGTTTGATTGTAAACTTGCTTGAATGTTGATCGCAGAAGCTCTGAGTACCGTCTGCCGAGGCACTCTGGCTGATCGTGAGAACGATCGCGAGCGCCGCTAAACCACCCATAGATTTTATCATTTTCTTGTTTCCTTCTTGATTGATACAAAACTACCCTGCCTGCCACAGAGAGTTACGCCCGGTACACTCGATTGATTTTGTGGATAACTTAATAGAATCGATTACCGATATAATTTGATAGCACGCAAATAGTTAATAATTTGTTACCTAGTTGAACTAATGAATAAGTCGGGTAATTTACCCTATCTCTGGGAGACGGCGTTATTCTGCACGCCTGTGGACCGGCTGGACCTAAATTGATTGTCTCAGGGCGCCGATCACGATCTCGGTTACAAAATTGACCGGACAACGCCCCGATGCCGCTATTTTTTGCTTCGACATTGATTGAGCAACTGCGACGTTTAATGCTAAATTTCTTTTCAGCCTGCATATCGCAGAAGGCTCTGCTAGATAACGCGCTGCCGAGGCATTCTTGGCTACTCCGAGTGCACCAAACCAAACATAGATATCGTCATTTTCTTGACCTCACTTGTTGATCAAGACAGATCAAGCTCCACACCTATTGCCTGACTGAAAGGGTTATGCGTTGGGGCACTCACATTAGTTTCTTATGGAACGCACAGCCACCGGCATGGCTTATCGGAACACGCCGGTGGCGGCTGTCGTTTAATTAATCAGCCCAAGGGGTTAGCCAGGCGTGGGACCGTTTTGCGGTCCGCCGTGAAGGTTGCCTGGATTATTGGCCCCAGGCTGTCTGCCTGGCCTGCCACCTTGGCCGGTAGCCGGTGCAGTGGGGGAGTTGCCAGTACTGGCATCCACCGAGCAGCTAGCAAGTTTGATGGTGAACTTGCCCGAATGCTTGTCGCAGAAGCTCTGTGTACCATCTGCCGAGGCATTCTGGCTAATCGCGAGAGCGATCATAAGTGCCCCCAAACCACATATGGATTTCATCATTTTCTTGGCTCCTTTATCGATTGAGGCAGAACTACTCTGTCTCCCACAAAGCGTTACTACGCAGCGGCCACTCGATTGGTTTTGAAAATAATTTAATAAAATTAACCACCGGTATGGCCTATTGGCACATATCGCTGGCGGGAATCGCCTAGTTGATTAAATCTGATTTTTCAATTTAATTTTTAGGCTCTGTACCAAGTTGGCCG
>CAYOYT010000069.1:3920-9125 GCA_964408245.1 uncultured Dongia sp.
GCTACCACCACTTTACGCTCCGTCCGGCGCGCTCCACCTCATACGCTGCCAGGTTGCCTGCACGCCGAGACATTGCTAAGGCCTTGTACTTCGACGTGCTTTAGGCGCTGCAACCTTCAGATATATTTCAATAAATTCAAAATATAAAATAGAGATAAGCAGCGGCCAGAGGCGACTTATGTATTTCGGCGGCGACATTGGCGGGGAATTCATCCGGCTGCAGGCGGGGCTGCCGGCCCTATTCGGCTTTCCATTCCGGCGCCTCGCAACTCGCTCCGACAGACATTTTTCTTTCTGCCATCCTGATCGCCGCGGCCATCACATGATGTGCCAATTGAGTCCGGACCCTTGTAACACCGCAGCGCTATCTCACCGAATTCCGGAAGGTTTATTTCTGCCATTTCTTGGTCAGAACGCATAGCGGGGTTCCGCTTTGGTGCTGATCCACAAATTCGGCGCAACGAGACGGTCAATTTGTTCAGCAAATGAACTGTTCGGCGCGCCGGAAAAAACCGGGGTGATCCACCGCCGCGCCCGCGCCGTAATGTAATCGGGAGAAACTGATGCGACTTTTCATTGCGCTGGTGATGCTGTTTTGCGGCTGGTTCGGTCACGGCGCCCTGGCGATCGACCAATCGGTCGCCCGCATCGATACACGTTTCGACCCGCTGGCCCTCTACGGACCGACTGCCACCTATGACATTTTCCGCGACGGCGAACCGGTCGGATTGCATCGCATCGATTTCACCCGGGACGGCGATAGCCTCGCGGTAGAAAGCCGGTCCGAAATCGCGGTTCAGGTGCTGTTCCTGACGGCCTACAATTTTTCCTATCTGGCCCGGTCGTGCTGGCAGGATGGAAAGCTCCTGACCCTCGAGGCGACGACGGATGACGACGGCGAACGAAGCGTCGTGCGCGTGGCGCCAGCCGAAGACGACCTGGTCGCCACGGGGCCGTCCGGAGAATCCTCAATTGCGCCAACCCAACCTTTGTCCGAACATTGGTGGCAGAGATTCATTGCCGGTGACCAACAACTCAATACCATTACTGGCGCCGTCAATCGGATCGTCGTGGAATCGCTGGGTACGGCCTATGTGCCAATGGCTTCCGGAATCCAACCCGCAATGAGGTTCCGGATCGACGGCGATATACAATTGGAGACCTGGTACGACGATGCCGGCCGCTGGCTCGGCATGCGCTTCCTGGCGCGGGACGGGTCGACGATCGAATATCGCTGCCGCGCCTGTCAGCCCGACCTCGCTCCTGTCATCGGTGCCGAGCTGTGAACCAGCCCCATATCTGGATAACCGGCGGCGGCAGCGGCATCGGTCGTGCCCTCGCCCGCGCCGCGGCGACGGACGGGTTTCTGGTCTCGGTCAGCGGACGGCGCCGGGATGCGCTGGAGGAAACCAGGCAAAGTCACCCGCATATTTCTTCCACGGTGCTGGATGTAACCGATGCGGGCGCGGTCGACGTCGTTCTGGACGCGATCGAGGCGCGACATGGTCCGGTTGACATTGCTATCCTCAATGCCGCCCGATACCAGGCGATGGATGTCGCGGATTTCGATCTTGCCGGTTTTCGTGATCACATCGAGACCAATATCATGGGCGTCGCACATTGCCTGGCGCCGCTGCTGGTCCGGATGCGGCGCCGCGGCAAGGGACGGATCGTCCTGGTCGCCTCGGTTGCCGGCTATCGCGGATTGCCGAAAGCAGCCGCCTATGGCCCGTCCAAGGCCGCCCTTATCAATCTGGCCGAAAGCCTGCGGCCCGGTGCAGCCGCAGATGGCGTCATCATCCAGGTTGTCAATCCCGGCTTCGTCGACACCCCGATGACAGCAGAAAACCGCTTCCCCATGCCCTTCCTGATCTCGCCTGAGAAAGCGGCACGCCACATCCTGGCCGGATTGCGGCAGGATGGATTCGAGATTGCCTTTCCCTGGCCCTTCGTCATGCTGCTGAAGCTGGGGCGCCTGCTGCCTTATCGACTCTATTTCGCCCTGACGCGCCGCATGCTGTGACTGAGGAGGAGCCTATCGACGCCGCGACAACGCTGCAGACCTATCTGGCACTTTGGGTCGATCCGTCTCCGGACCGGGACCTCCACCGGCTGGATGAGCTCACCACCGGAAATGTCACCTTTCGCGACCCGATTCAGGAGGTTCGCGGCCGTGACGGGCTGAAGGCCCTCTTTGCCGACAGCCATGACAGTGTCGCCGACAGCGATGTGCGCATCGACGGGATTGCCTGGGTCGATCAGCGCCGCGCCTTCGTCAAATGGCGCTATGCCGGCACCGTCCGGCGCCTGAAATTGCGAAACTGGTCAGTCACGGGGATGAGTGACATCCACTTCGACGCGGCCGGCCTGATCTTCTCCCATGAGGATTACTGGGATCTTTCCAGCGGATTGTTCGAGCACTTTCCGCTGATCGGTCGGCTATTCCGCCGCCTGCGTCTGAGATTGAGGCTGCAGCACTGAGGCAGCCGGATTTGCCTCCGGCAGCTTGCGGAAGGCAATCGTCACCATGCCGATGTCGAAGCCCCACCGGCTGACTGTCGCCAGATTCAACATCATGCCGTCGGATTGCAGGAACATCCAATCGTCGAGCGATACGCGCCAGGTGCCGTCGCCGACCTTCAGATCCAACCTGTAGGTCCAGTTGAGGGCATTGCCCCTTACCGTTCCGGCGGCAACGCCGACGACATCGTCCGCCCGGCCTTCGTAGCGGCCGTCGCCCAATGCCCGGATGCGCCAGACCCGCTGCTGGGTTTCGCCGTCGTCATAGACGAAGCTCTCGCGCAGCACCAATTCACCACCATCGAGACGGCCCTCTATGTCGACCACGAACTGCCGGCGCAGATTACCGAAGCGGTCATGGAACATGCCCCATGCCTTGAGGTCGCCGAGGAAATACTCCTCCAGCTTCAAGGTTGGCTGTGCTGCCGTGAATTGGTCGATCTTCATTATATCGCATCCGCCGACCAGTCCGGCGAGGGCGAAGGCCAACCCCAACCGCAACGCACGAATTCGCGGAATCAGAAGGTTTAGCCGGCACATGCTCGCCCAACCGATCTTTTCGTCTAGATGTTCAAAGCCCGGGCGATGTCGGCATGGGCGTTCCGGTCGAGCGGATATCGCCACATCATTAACACCGCTATTATTTTGAATACGCAGGGCACCCAGGCATAGATCACCGCGAGGGCAATCGTCGCCGAACCCGGATCCAGTTGCGCCGCCGATAGCTCGAGCCCGAAAAGACCCAGCACCGGAAAGGCGATACCGACGGCAATCGCGGCGGCGAGCTTCGCCGACATGCTGGAAAAGGCGAAAAACAGCCCGGCACGCTCGCCCCCCTGCTGTAGCCGGTCCAGATCGACCACATCCGCCTGCAGGGCAGGCGGCAGGGCGAGATCGGCGCCCAGCGCGAAGCCCGTCACGACGCAGATCACCGCAAAGGCAGGAATGGCGCCGACCGGAAGCAGGGGCACTGCCAGAAAGGCAAGAATTGCTGCGACCATGGCGCCGCACCACAGCCGGTGCTTGTCGACCCGGTTTTGCAGGTGCAACCAGACCGGCAGGCTGAGCAGGGCAGCCGCGAAATAGATCAGCAAGACGATCCCCATCTGGCGGGCATCGGCGCCAAGGGTGAGCGTGATGTACAAGGGAAACAGGCCCGCCGGCAGGCCGTTGGCGACGCCGTTAATGAACCACGCCGCCAGCAGGCGACGGAATGGCGCGTTGCGGGCGATCACAGTCCACGCCTCGCGCCAGCCGACCGCCCGCGCCGTGGGACGCCGGCGACCTTCCGGCACAAAGCGCAGAGCCAAGAACAGAGGCGGCGCGCCGACCGCGATCGCAAGCAGCGCGGTCATCGTCATGGCATCCGACCAGGACTGCCCGGCCTGCTGCAATAATGCCGGCAGGCTGGCCGCGATCATGACGCCAACCAGGCCAAATCCTTCGCGCCAGGACGTAACGCTGGTGCGCTCGGTGTAATCCTCCGTCAGTTCGGCACCCCAGGCCGTATACGGCACCATGACCAGCGACCAGGCCACATAAAGCAAGGCGTACCAGAGACCGAGATAAATGGCACCGGCATCGGCTGGCGGGGCAAAAACGGCCACCAGCGCGATCGCTGCCAGCACGGCGCCGGCTGCGATGAAGGGTTTGCGCCGGCCGGCACGGTCACTGGCCTGGCCGACCAGCGGATCGGTGATGACGTCAAGCACCCGCGCGGCGAATATGGCGGCGCCGGTTGCCGCCAGCCCCAAGCCGATCTCCTGTGCATAGAAGTCGGTATCAGCACATGCGCCGGCAACGTCGGCACCATCAATGCCAGGGCTGGCAGACCGTAGAGACAATGCTGCAGCCGGACCGCCCGCGTCACCGACACAGCTTCAGATGTACGACATCAATCGAACCGGCACGAAAGCCCGCCTCGCAATAGGCGAGATAATAGGTCCACATGCGGCGGAACCTTTCATCGAACCCATGTGGCTGGATCCGCGGCCAGGCGCCAAGAAAAGCGGCGCGCCATTCCCCCAATGTCCTTGCATAGGAGGCGCCGAAACCGGTCTCGCTGGCGAGGACCAGGCCGGCTTCGGCGGCCAGTTGCCGCAGTGCCGACCGCGTCGGCAGCATGCCACCAGGGAAAATGTAGCGCTGGATGAAATCCGCGCTGCGGCGATAGCTGTCGAAGCGATCCTCGGCGATGGTGATGATCTGTAGGGCAGCCTTGCCCCCCGCACGCAGCCGATCGCGCAGCACGCCGAAATAGCGGCGCCAATGCGCCTCGCCGACGGCCTCGAACATTTCAATCGAGACGATTCCGTCGAATGTCTCGCGACAGTCGCGATAATCCTCCAGTCGCAGTTCGACGCGATCGTCAAGTCCCTGGCGCCTCATGCGTTCCTGGGCAAAGGCCAACTGTTCCCGTGATAGAGTGAGGCCCGTGACATGACAGCCGAGATCCCTTGCAGCGATCTCGGCAAAGCCGCCCCATCCGCAGCCAATTTCAAGTACACGCTGACCGGCGCCCAGTTCGGCCAGCGCTGCAATGCGCCGGTACTTCGCCGTCTTCGGAGAGCAGCTTGCGCAACTTGGAACCGGACAGCAGCAGGCGCTGGCTGGCGTCATGAGGGCAGGTCTTGGCGGAGGCCATGCTGGCGCGGCACCGGGCCCAGATGGCAGTGGACGCAGCGG
>CAYOYT010000070.1:0-9004 GCA_964408245.1 uncultured Dongia sp.
GCGCAGGCATTCGACGATCGGCTATCTCAGCCCTATGGAGTTCGAGGCAAAGGCTACTTTAGCTTAAGAAGGTGTCAACCAAACCGGCAGCAGCTCAGTTTTTCATGTTGTTGTCTTATCTACGTAAACTTACCATCTGCACTACCCTGTCAGTTTAGTACAAATTACTCAGAACAGAAATATCACATCTCGACGCTAAGCCTGGTTAAAACACATTAACTTGGAGTCACGGCGGCCTATTTAGTTTCTCAAAATTTATCTTAAGTCTCCCTAGCCTCGTAAGGTTAATAAATAAATTTCATCTGAAATTTGAGTCTATATCTTCACATATCTCTGATGCCAAAAACGATTGCCTAAGAACCAGTAGCAGCTGGCCGGGCGCTGGTTCGCCGGCGGCTCCAATATCTATCCGCGGCCCATTTGAGCGGAATAAATAATAGTGTCGCGAGCAGCACCCACCAAACCGGACGCACATGTCTGAAATCAAAGATCGAAACCAGAATGCGTTCACCACCAATACCGGTCGCTAGTTGGTACCACAGCACCTCTCCCGCCAACGTGAGAAAAGCGCTGCTGATAGCGATAAGGGTCAGTTGCAGTGACGATAACGCACGCACACCATTCCAGTGAAAAACCAGGCGGTAAAGCATGAGCCAGATAAACAACCCACTCATCAGTACAGGCTCGCTGACATTGATCTTCGATTGCATGAAAAAGTGTGCGAGACCGAGAGCAGTCAGCGGATAGACAAGATAGTGCAGGCGCTGCCATTTCTTACCACCAAGGCGCCGCATAGCGCTGTCGGTCGACGTGATGGCAAGGACGAGCAAGCCCACCAATGCAACGAAACAAATGGTCAGATAGATGCGCAGTGCGATTTCACTCGCTACGAATCCAAAGCGATAATTCTGCTGAACGATATAAAGAATGAAATGAATTGCTACGTAAAAAAAAGCCGTGACTCCCAGCATACGCCGCAAAATGATCATCCGGGGCCAGGCGCCGATACGGCGCAACGGTGTGATCGCCAAGGTCAGCAGCAGGAAGCGCACTGACCATTGACCGATGACGTGAAGTGCAGCCGTCACTGGCATTGCACTGGCAACCAAAACGCCAGGTCCCGGCTGCGCCGCGTATGCCCAAACAAACGCTGCCCACAATCCGGGCAGCAACACGCTAATAAAAGCGATGAGTTTGAGCCTGGATATTTGGCCTGACCGATCTAACCACGGATACAAGACAAGACACTCCTTTTATCTGATGATGACCTATTCGGACGCCTCTGTCTTGCTGTTACGGTGGCGCGATTTAGCCAATAAACCAATGGGTTGACAAAGTTCATGAAAGCGGCGCACTAGTTTTACGCTTGGCTTTCCCTTCACGAGTTCCTTATATGAATCCGATCTTTGCTCAGACTTCAACCAGCATTTTCGAGACAATGTCGCAGTTGGCGCGCCAACACGATGCTGTCAATCTGGGCCAGGGTTTCCCCGATGACCCTGGACCGAGAGACGTGCGTGAAAAGGCTGCCGAGGTTGTCGTAAACGGGTCGAACCAATATCCACCAATGATGGGCATTCCGGAATTGCGGCAAGCAATCGCACGTCACTACAAACGATTCCAGGGCCTCGATCTCAATTGGGAAAACGAGGTAATGGTGACCTCCGGCGCTACAGAAGCATTGGCTAGTTCGCTCATGGCTCTAATCGAGCCGGGCGATGAAGTCGTGCTGTTTCAGCCGATGTATGACGCCTATCTGCCATTGGTTAAACGTGCCGGCGGCATTCCCCGCTTCGTGTCGCTGAAGCCGCCACATTGGGAACTCGACGAAGCGCAACTGAAAGCCGTCTTCAACAGCAAGACGCGTGTCGTCTTGCTCAATCACCCGTTGAACCCAACCGGATCGGTTTTTTCTGGCGCCGATCTTGCGCTCCTGGCCAAGTACATCGTGGCGCATGATTGCGTCTTAGTGTGCGACGAAGTCTGGGAGCATGTCCTGTTCTACAATGTCGCCTATTCGCCGACACTGAGCCTGCCAGAGCTGCGCCGCCGCACGCTCAAGATCGGCTCAGCCGGCAAGATCTTCTCACTGACAGGGTGGAAGGTCGGCTTTGTTTGCGCGGCGCCCGAGATTCTTAAAGTGGTGGCAAAGGCGCACCAATACGTTACCTTTACCACGCCGCCGAATTTGCAATCTGCTATCGCCTACGGTCTTGACAAGTCGAACGACTATTTCACTGGCATGCGGCGAGATTTTCAGGATGCGCAGGACCATCTCGGAACAGGCCTTTCCAAACTTGGCTTCGAAGTCATTCCCTCCAAAGCGACTTATTTTCTCAATATTGATCTTTCCAAAGGTCGCTTTGCCGGTATGGATGACGTGGCATTCTCCATGCGCCTTGTCGAAGGCGCCCGCGTCGCCTCGATTCCGGTTAGTGCTTTTTATGCTGAAAATCCTGTGACTAGCGTCGTCCGTTTCTGTTTCGCCAAGCGCTTTGAAACGCTAGACGAGGCGCTGCGCCGAATTAGCGCCTTCTGCTAGAGTCCGAGCCATGTATGAGATTGATCCTAGCCGTACTGATCTGGCGCAAGAATTCAAGCGCAAGCCTTTCGGTCGTCATAGTGCCGAATTGCAGCGCGTACTCAATCGCATGCGTTCGGAACCACTCGAAGGTCATTACGTACTTTTGCGAGATGGCCGTTTCGGCCCGTGGAAGCTTGCACAGCTGGGACGCCGCCCGCAAGATCCGATAACCTCTACAGGCCTGGTTTTCCAGGATCGCCTCGAAGCTGAATGGGCGGTCTTCAAACTTCGTTGGAAGCGCATCACCGGCCAAGATCTTCGGTTGGAATAGTATTATGCTCAAAATCGTCGGCTATACGGATCGCCCTTCTACACGTCCCGGTGAGCGCCTCGATTTCAAGGTCTCCTGCGAAGAAGGCGCCGCGACATTCACTGCCAGGATCGTGCGGCTTATCTGTGGCGATGATGGCCCGACAAGCCCCGGCTACAAAGTATTGCCGATCGAAACCAAGGTAAATGGTACCTATTCTGGCCATAAGCAAGCAATCGATGTCGGCTCCTACATACTTGGAAAGGAACCGGTGACGTTGCACGCCTCTGCTGGCTTTACGCTTGCCGCTATCGTGCAGACACATTGGGTGGACAAAGAGGCGACACAGACCATCATCGCCTGTCACGACTTGACGCGGCCGGGCTCGATGCGCGGTGTCACTTTAGGACTTGATCGTATTGGTGCAGCCGCTGCAACGGTTGGCGACGGGCGTGGGCAGATCACACTTGGTACGGGCCGACCTCTAATGGAAAAGCGTTGGTATCTTATCGCGGTTAGCTACGATGTGACGGATCGGCGGTTGACCGTCATACAGCGACCACTCGAACGCGAGTTTGGAGAACCGGAACATAGCAAGGGCTCGGCTGTCATTCCTTTCGATTTACCAGACATGACGAATGCTACGATAAGCGTCGGCGCCGCCCTCGTAGCTGGCATGAACGAGCGCCGGCAATCTCAGTTGCATTTCGATGGCAAGATCGAAGCTCCTGCCCTTTACGCCGGTTACTTAGATCCACTGCGTGTTACGCATCCGAGCTGGGCGGCACAGCCCTGTATTTTCCGTTGGGACTTCAGCCGCGACATGGCGTCAAGATTTGTCCTCGATCAGAGCGGTAACGGTATAGACGGCGAGCTCGTCAACCTGCCAACGCGAGCCGTCACCGGCTCTAACTGGCATGGTGAGACGACGAATTGGCACGAGCGGGCCGACCTCTACGGTGCAATTCATTTTCATTGCGATGACCTCTACGATATGGGTTGGGCGACCAGTTTCGCCTGGGACCTACCCCATGATGTGGCAAGCGGGATCTATGCCTGTGAATTGACCACCCCGGATAATGGCGAGGATATCGTTCCATTCTTTGTCTTGCCTCCCGAAGGCAAGATCACGGCCTCGGTCGCCCTCCTCGCCTCAACGTACACCTACCTTGCCTATGCCAATTCGCATCACGGCTATGAAGATCCTTTGTCCGAGGTTTGTTACGGCGCGCTACTCGAACTGGGACCAGCCGAGCAATTTCTAAAAGAGCGGCGCGATTTCGGCATATCGCTTTATGACAGACATCGGGATGGATCCGGATCGAGCTATTCTTCGTGGCTGCGCCCCATCGTCAACATGCGGCCGAAGCGGACTATCTGGAACTTCAATGCGGATTTGCATATCACTGACTGGCTGCAGGCGATTGGACAACCATATGACATCATCACAGATGACCGCCTGCACGCCGAAGGCGCCGATCTGCTGAAAGGTTACCGCTGTGTTATCGCCGGTACACATCCGGAGTACCATACTACCCAGATGCTAGACGCCTTCGAGCATTATCAAAAAGATGGCGGCCGCTTGATCTATCTCGGGGGTAACGGTTTTTATTGGCGCATTGCAACAAATCCAGAATGGCCGGCGGCCATCGAAGTTCGTCGCGGCGAAGCAGGTACGCGCTGTTATGAATTGCCGCCAGGTGAACGCTACCACGCTTTCACTGGCGAGTTCGGCGGGCTGTGGCGCAGCCAGGGCCGCGCGCCGCAAAAGATGTTTGGCGTGGGCTTCGTGACCGAAGGATTCGATGCCAGTTCCTATTATATCCGACTGGCTGACAGCTTCGATCCGCGGGCAGAGTTCATCTTTGACGGCATCGCTTCTAACGAGCGAATCGGCGATTTCGGCATTCTAGGCGGAGCCGCGGGCATCGAGCTAGATGCCTCCGACCCGAAGTTGGGAACGCCTGCTCATGCCCTCGTCCTCGGCAAGTCAGTGGAGCATTCGAATACTTTCTTACTAACACCTGAAGAGCTTTTAGCGGGTGCACCGGGTCTCGACGCTATTGAAAGCGATCGCTGCCGGGCTGAACTGGTTTTCTTCGAAACGCCCAGCGGTGGCGCTGTCTTTTCCACTGGCTCGATCGCCTGGGCGAGCGCCCTCAGTCACAACAAGTATGACAATAATGTTTCACGGCTCACGCTCAACGTTCTGCGGCGTTTCCTTGATCCCCAAACCTTCGAATAGCCCAGCTCTTGCCAGACTGGCCGGCGGCACCCACAATATTGAGATGTTGCTGGAGATCTTTGCCGATACCGTCTGCCCGTGGTGCTACATCGGAAAGCGCCGTCTAATGCGCGCGCTGGCCGCCCGTCCGCAACCAGATCTGGTGATCCGGTGGCGAGCCTTTCAGCTCAATCCCGGCATGCCCATGACGGGTGTCGATCGGGCGCAGTATATGACGGCAAAATTTGGATCCCTTGAACGCGCACAGAGGGTCTTCGATAGCGTGGCGAGAGTCGGGCGCAACGAGGGTATTGACTTTTACTTCGATCGTATCAAGCGAACGCCCAATACATTGCGCTCGCATCGCTTGTTACAAGCAGCAGCGCGAATTGGCCGTGAAGCAGCCCTTCTCGATCGTCTTTACATCGCCTATTTCTTGGAAGGGATCGATATCGGCGATCCCGAAAGGCTGGTTAGCCTCGCCGAGGAAATGGGCGTACCTGCCGACATGGCTCAGGCGGCAGTTGAAGGCATTCCAGAAATCGATCTGGCGCTTGCTGAAGATTTTCAATCGCGGCGCCTCGGCATCACCGGCGTGCCTTATCTCATTTTCAACGGACGATTCGGCCTCTCGGGCGCGCAGGAACCAGAAGTGCTCTATTCCATGTTCGATCTCGCCCGCGAGGAAGACAAAGGAAAGCGCGTCTCTTAAAGCTTACGTCGCCATGTCGGCAAGCTTATCCATCAGTTTACGAACGCCAGTGACGCGTGTATCTGCATCGAACCAATCCTGGCGAAAGACCACCTTCTGATCCGGCCGAACGGACATGATATCTGACCGCTTCGAGATGAAATCGATCAAACGGTCGGGCTTAGCAAAGCGGTTGTTGCGGAACGATAGAATGGCGCCTTTAGGGCCAGCTTCGATACGTTCGATGCCGGCGCTGCGACACAGACGTTTAACCGCGACAATGCGTAGCAGATTCTCCACTTCATTTGGCAGTTCTCCGAAGCGATCGATCATCTCAGCGGCAAAAGCTTCGGCTTCCTGGTCGTTCTCTAACGCTGCGACGCGGCGATAGAGAGCAAGGCGAATCGATAGATCCGTGACATAGGTCTCTGGTATTAGGACCGACGTACCGAGATTAATCTGGGGCGCCCATTCCTGTTTCTGTTGCGCACGCAGATCGCCTCGTGCCTCGGCAACGGCCTCTTCAAGCAACTGCTGATAAAGTTCGACGCCGACTTCGCGCACCTGCCCGGATTGCTCTTCACCCAGTAGATTGCCAGCACCACGAATATCAAGATCGTGACTAGCCAGAGTAAATCCAGCCCCGAGCTGATCAAGCGTCTGCATCACGTCGAGGCGCTTTTGCGCCATCTCAGTAAGGTTCTTGTTCGGTACCGTCGTGAGGTAGCAATAGCCTCTGAGCTTCGAGCGACCGATACGGCCACGGAGCTGGTAGAGCTGCGAAAGACCCAGAATATCGGCACGGTGGATGATCATTGTATTGGCGGTTGGGATGTCGAGCCCAGACTCGATGATGTTGGTCGCCAGCAGCATGTCGTAGCTGCGGTCGTAGAAAGCAGTCATAGCCTTCTCGAGTGCCGTCGCCGACATCTGTCCATGGGCGGTGACAATCTTTACCTCAGGTACGAGCTTGCGGATACGCTCTACCACACTCTCCAAATCCTCAATGCGAGGGCAGACATAGAATATCTGACCGCCGCGGAACTGTTCGCGCAAGATTGCCTCGCGAATGACGACCGGGTCGAATGGCAAGACAAAGGTACGCACCGCCAGACGATCAACTGGCGGCGTGGTAATGAGACTCATTTCTCGGATGCCGGTAAGTGCCAGTTGCAAGGTACGCGGTATCGGCGTTGCGGTCAGCGTCAAAACATGGATATCGCCACGCAGCTCCTTCAGTCTTTCTTTTTGGCCAACGCCGAAATGCTGCTCCTCATCGATGATGAGAAGGCCGAGATTAGAGAACTCAATCGATTTTGCGAGCAAGGAATGCGTACCGATGACAATATCGACCCTACCTTCTTTCAGAGCTTCCTTAGTTTCCTTCGTCTCTTTCGCACCCACCAGCCGCGAAAGCTGACGGATCTGAATCGGAAAGCCACGGAAGCGCTCCCTAAAGGTCTTAAAATGTTGGCGACAGAGCAAAGTCGTCGGCGTTACCACAGCTACCTGCTTGCCGCTCATCGCCGCGACGAAGGCGGCACGCAACGCCACCTCCGTCTTGCCGAAACCAACATCGCCACAGATCAGGCGGTCCATCGGCTTGCCGGCGGCCAGATCTGTCAACACATCATCAATCGCGCGTTGCTGGTCTTCCGTCTCGGCATAGGCAAAATGCGCACAGAACTCATCAAAAAGTCCGGACGGCGCCTGCAACGGATCACTTTCGCGGATTGCACGCTGTGCCGCCACTTTAAGAAGGTGATTGGCGATATCCTTGATGCGCTGCTTAACGCGCGCCTTGCGCGCCTGCCAAGCCGCGCCGCCCAGCTTGTCGAGCTCGACAAAGGTTTCCTCACCGCCATAGCGCGTCAGCACATCGATATTCTCGACCGGCACGTAGAGCTTATCATTGCCGGCGTAGACGAGGCGTAGGCAATCATGCGGTGCGCCGCCGACATCAAGCGCTTCTAAACCTTCGTATCGACCCACACCATGATCGACATGCACGATGAAATCGCCAGCCGCAAAGTTGGCGAGCTCCGCCAGAAACGTTTCTGTCTTGCGCTTGCGCGCGACCGTTCGCGTCAGACGGTCTCCAAGAATATCCTGTTCGGTAACAATGAGCAGGTCGTCGGCCTTATAGCCATGCTCGAGTCCGAGGACGGCACGGCCAAGTGTGTCTCGCGGCCAGGCCATGAATTCAGCGAGACTACCAACAGCGACCTGCTTACCAATACCATGCTCATTAAGCAGATGAGCGATGCGTTCAACCGCACCCTGACTGACGGCTGTCAGCAACACGCGCTTGCCTGCCTGCTGCTCGGCTTTGATTGCGCTGGCCGCTGCTTCATAAACGTTGACGTCGGGATTGGTACGCGCCTCAGCGAAATTGAGACCCGGTGCCCCCATGGCCCGTAAATTTGTCTCGCTGCCAGTCCCAAATTGATGAAACGCGAAGATCGTATGGCGGCGAGCAAAATTTAGCCAATCCGCATCAATCAGATAAAGTTGCTCTGGCGGTAACGGTTTGTAGGCTGCGGCCCCGGACTCCTTGTCGGCACGCTGAAGGTCTCGGCGCGCGGCAAAAAAATCGGCGATGGTATCCAGACGAGCTCTCTTAGACTCATCGGCCTGATGATCGAGCGTCATGACACAGTGGGGCAAATAAGAATCGAGGCCAACAAGCGGTGTACCAAACAACGGCAGCCAATGCTCCATGCCGGGATAATGCCGGCCGGCACTGATCGCTTCGTAAAGCGGATCATCGGCGCCGCTGGAACCAAAGGTCCGCCGGTAGCCGGTGCGAAAGGCCTCAATCGCGGCGGGCGTCAACGTGACTTCATTGACTGGCTTGATCTCGAAACGGTCCAATTTCTCCTGGCTACGCTGCGTGAGCGGATCGAACAGACGAATATCCTCGATCTCATCGCCAAAAAAATCGACGCGAAGCGGCGCTGTAGTCCCTGGGGGGTAAAGATCGGCGATGCCGCCGCGCAGCGCAAATTCACCGGGTTCCGTCACTGTCGCATTCCGCAAATAACCATTGCCGAGAAGATAGGACATCAGTTCGTTCTGCGACAGCGTCTTGCCTTTGGCAAGCTCGAGGCCTGCATGTTGGAAAACGACAGATTCTGGGACCTTTTGCAGCAATGCTGCCACGGTCGTAACGACAATGGGCAGCGGCTTGCCCGTAGCGTCCATGGCAGCCAATGCACTCAGCGTTTGAATGCGAACTGACAGAATATCGCGATG
>CAYOYT010000071.1:0-8956 GCA_964408245.1 uncultured Dongia sp.
GAAAATCGTGACCCCATTGTGAGACGCAATGCGCCTCATCGATGGCGAAGAGGGCGATTCTCAATCCCCTCAGCAGATCGAGGAAGCGCGGTGTCAGCAGCCGCTCCGGCGCCACATAAAGCAACTGCAGGCTTCCCAGTCGCAACCGCCCCTCAACCTCGCGCATTTCATCGATCGTCTGGCTGGAATTGAGTACGGCCGCTGCAACACCCATCTGCTGTAGTGCTGCCACTTGATCTTGCATCAGGGCGATAAGCGGTGAGACGACGATGCCGACGCCGTCTCGCAGCATGGCTGGAATCTGGTAGCAGACCGATTTGCCACCACCTGTCGGCATCAGCACCAGGGCATCGCCGCCTGATACGACATGCGCGATGATCTCTGCTTGCCGGCCGCGAAAATGTTCATGACCGTAGACGCGCTGCAAGATCCCCAAGGAGGAATGCGGGGGCGCTGAAGAAAGCAATATATGCGGCGAATCTGCCGTCATGAAATCCGTGAATGAAGAGACAACGCTCAAAAGCAAAGGGCGGTAGCGTGTGCTACCGCCCTGCCGTAAAGCAAGGAATTAAAAGCGTCAGAGCGCCTTCATGATCGATTCAGCACTGGAGACCTCGAAGGCACCCGGCGCTTCGACATTCAGCGCCTTCACGACGCCGTCATCCACCACCATGGCGTAACGACTGGCGCGCAGACCCATACCATAGCCTGAGCCATCCATGGTCAGGCCGATGGCCTTGGAGAAATCGGCATTGCCATCGGCCAGCATTAACACGTGCTCGCCGGCATTTTGCACTTTCCCCCACGCATCCATGACAAAGGCATCGTTGACGGATAAGCAGGCTATCGTGTCGACACCCTTGCCTTTGATGGCACCCGCATTGGTGACGAATCCCGGCAGGTGCTTGGCCGAACAGGTCGGCGTGAAAGCGCCGGGCAAAGCGAAGAGAACGACTTTCTTGCCTTTGAAAATGTCGTCGGTGGAGAGCGTCTGCATACCATCCTTGTCCATGGTGTTCAGCGAGACCGAGGGAATCTTGTCGCCAACCTTGATTGTCATGAATGCATCCTTTCCAGTTTTTTCCAATCCTGCCGAGCCAATCACTGTCGTGATATCGGCGCGAGCTCACTTCTAGGTATAGGCCCGCCGGTGGCACATTGCCAAGCGTGCAAAGCCCCATCAATCCTTTGTGGCTATCTAGCCTGCTGAATGGCCCGTATGACGCCGTCGCTGGACAATAATTCAGGCAATAGAATGCCATGTGGTGCTTTGGGACCGTAGACCACATTCATGGGAATGCCGAATCGCCCAAAGCCAGCGAGATAAGCGCTAATTGCCGGGTCCGGGTTGGTCCAATCGGCCAGCATGACATGTGTTCGCGCGAGCGCGTCAGCAACCGGCGATCTCGTAAGGACGAATTCTTTATTGGCCTTACAGGTCAGGCACCATTGCGCCGTCACATCGACAAAGACAACCTGGCCCTTGCCAATAAGGCTGGGGATTCCGGCTGGGTCGAATTTCTGCCAGGCAATGCCGTCAACGGGCGATCGCGGTGAAAGCAAGCCGATCTGCTGGGTCAGAATAAATCCAAGCCACAGGCCGGTCGCGGCAAGTGACAGACCGAGGACACGTTTCAGCCACAGCATCCAGGCGCCGGGGCGGGGCAGCCAGGCTACGAGGCGCGGCATTGCGGCGATGGCGAGATAGGGGAGGGAAAGGCCGAGGCCAAGCATCAGAAAGATCGCAGCAATTGCCATGGGTCCTTGCGCCAAAGCAAACCCCACCGCCGTGCCGACGAAAGGGGCCGAGCAGGGTGTCGCCAGCACGGTCGTTAACACGCCAGAAAGAAAGCTGCCGAGAAGCGGTCGGCGTGGTTCAGCGCGATCGGCAATGCTGCCGAGCGTGCCGGCAATCGCCGGTATAGGGATTTGGAACCAGCCCCAAGTATTGGCTGCGAGCGCTAGGCAAAGCAGTGCCATTGCCCCAAGAAAAAGCGGCTGCTGGAACTGGATGCCCCAGCCGATACTAGCGCCGCCGGCCTTCGCGGCGATAAGAATGCCGGCGAGCGCTGCAAAGGCGGTGACGATGCCAGCAGCGCTGGCAACGAAACGCGCGCGCAAGCGGCGGCGTTCGGCGCCGCCCGATTCCAGTACGTGGGTCAGCTTAAGTAACAAGACGGGCAGCACGCAGGGCATGACATTGAGGATAAAGCCTCCCACCAAGGCGACAAGCAGCATCGGCCATAGGTTAGAAGCAACCGACATACCGGCTGACGTATTAGCCGGGGCTGAGAAATGAGCCGCTACCACTTTCTGTTCCATTGCCCGCGTGCCATCGAAGACAGTGAGCGTCAGCGCCGTTGTCTCAGGATCTGGTCCGCCGTCATCGCGCTCAATCGGTAATGATAGTTTTGCCTCATACCCATCGCCGAGAAGCTCGACCATCGGTTTGCCGAAATAGAGACCGCTCGGCGCTTCGACGATGGCGTCTGGCTTCACGAACGGCGCGCCGTCAGACCTGATTGTGACATTCAGCATCTCGCCCGTGATAGCAAGATCTATCAGAGAAAAGCGCGCGCGCGCGCCTTCGTCCGGCACCTGGGCCTGGAACCGGCTGATGAGTGGCGCCTCGGCGCTCAATTCGGCGGCACCCGTGGGCAGATCCAGCGCAAGCTGATGCTCATAGGGGATACAGACCTGTGCACAAACCAGATAGCGTAGCTTCGCGCGCAAGCTGACCGGCGCCCCCTTCTGCTGCGGCGTCACCGACAAGGGAAGGACGACTTCCTCGCCATAACCGAAAGTCTGCAGGCCGAAAAGCTCGAAGCGATGCGGTGCGGGATAAGCGATGTCGAGAGCGGCGACATTGGTAGAACCCGCGATATCGATGCTTGGCGCAAAACCGGCATCGCCGGGCGTGCGCCAATAGGTCTTCCAGCCTGGCTTCAGGGTGATGGAAATGCCCAGTGGTAAATGCGCGAGATCTCCCGTGGCGGTGACTGCCGAGATCAGCCGGACGTCGGTCTCTTCCGTCTTCGCAATATCCTGCGCCACGGCAAAGCCGCATGAGGCGATGAAAGCAACAAGGCTCAACACCATAATGGGCCGGGAAGATCGCGATATGTTGATGTGAGCCACGGGATTCACTATTTGCCAACTTTCTGGCGCAATTATACCCTCAAAGTACTACGGATGGCGCTCCTGGCATGTTTCAATCATGGAGCGTCATTTTGCCGCCTCGTATGGATCGCTTACTATGCATAAAGGGCTTTTACATCAAGGTTTTATGACAGGGCAATTGCTCGTCGCAATGCCACAGATGCGCGATGCCAGGTTCACGCGGACCGTAATTTATCTCTGCGCCCATACCAGCGATGGCGCCATGGGACTCGTGCTCAACCGACTCGTGGCTGCCTTGAGCTTTCCCGATCTTCTCAGCCAGCTCGGTATCGATTCGGTTGAGAATGCCGAACATATCCGCATCCGCTCTGGGGGGCCGGTCGAAACGGGTCGCGGTTTCGTGCTGCATTCGACCGATTATTCAGAGGATGCCACGTTGAAGGTCGGTTCCGACATTGGTCTCACGGCGACGCTCGATATCTTGCGCGATATCGCTGCTGGTCAGGGTCCGCGCCGTTCCATGCTGGCGCTTGGCTATGCCGGCTGGGGGCCTGGTCAGCTCGATGCCGAAATACAAGCCAATGCCTGGCTCAATGTTCCGGCCGATGAAGAACTGATCTTCGATGACGGTCTTAATGATAAGTGGGAGCGTTGCATCGGTAAGCTTGGTGCCAGTATAACAGCGCTCTCCGGCGATATCGGTCACGCATGAGCAGCGCACCTTTGGGGCAGCTACGCTTAGAGCGTCATCGCCCCTGCCAAAAAATCCTCTGCCAACAACTGATGACAAATGTGGTCGCGCCAGGTGCCATTGATTTTGAGATAAGCGGGCGCCCGTCCGATCTCATGAAAGCCGCAACGGCGCAGCAATTTCCGGCTGGGGGTGTTGTCCGGAATGCAAGCGGCGTCTATGCGATGGAGGCCTAGACCCGGATGATCGTCACGGGAGGCTGCAAAGGCAAAAGGCAGTAGGATGCTGAGTGTCGCAAACATCAACCCACGACCGGCATAAGGTTCGCCCATCCAATAGCCGAGATGGCAACTTTGTGCCGAGAGGCGACGCACGTTGTTGAGATTGACTCCCCCCAGCAGCGTGTCGCGCGGCAGATTATCGCGACCTGTGGCGAAGATGTGGAAGGAATAGCCCTGGTCGCTGTTCCATTCGCGAACGACTCGGTTAACCCGGCCGCGAAAGGTGCCACGAGACGTGGCGTTTTCGCTCCAGAGCGGTTCCCAGGGTTCCAGGAAAGCGCGGCTACCCTCACGCAAGGCTGACCAAGCGCGATAATCCGCGATCAGTGGCGGGCGTAGGTAGACATTGTGCCCGATCAAAACCGGCGGCTGCGGCCGGTAGGTCGGCTCAAACAGAAACATGAGAGATCCTTGGCCGACGGCGCCGATCTAGGATACCGGCTCCCCTAATCAAGCCTGCAGGCGGCCACGCAAAGATGCAAGCTCCATGACCCGACCGATCGGTCCCATGGTCGTGAGTGTCGGCCGGCTGGCGATAATGCGCCGCGACACCTTGGCGAGATCGGCGATATCAACTGCATCGACCTTGGCGACGATTTCTGCCGGGGTGAGCACACGATCATGAATGAGGATCTGTGTAGCGAGGTGCTCGCAGCGTGCGCTCGTCTTTTCTCGCGCCATCAGGATGCCGGCTTTGAGTTGCGCCGCCGCCCGCCGCAGCTCCTCCTCGCTGATGTCATGTGGCAGTTTCAGCAATTCGTCGCAGACGATCGGCAGCAGATCTGCTGCCTCGTTCTCACCTGTACCCGCATAGATGCCAAAGAGTCCTGAATCGTTCCAGGCGCTGGCGAAGCTGTGAATGCCGTAGACCAAGCCACGCTTCTCGCGCACCTCCTGGAACAAACGCGATGACATGCCGCCGCCGAAAAGCTGCGATAGCACAGCGCTAGCATAATAATCCGAATCGTGAATACCGATGCCTTCGAAGCCCAGCAGGATATGTGCTTGTTCGAGATCACGTTCGAAGCGCGACTCACCACCTTGATAGCGAGCAGGTTCTGGTGCACTGCTATTACCGCGCGGCAGATGGTCGAAGGCCTTCAAGGCGAGATCGACCAGACGTGCATGTTCGAGATTGCCCGCAGCGGCCAGTACCATGTTCCCTGGCCGGTAGCGACTGTTTTGGTAGGCCGCGATCTCGTCAGCGCGCAACGCTTCGATGATTTCGGCCCGGCCCAGAACCGGTCTTCCCATACTTTGGTTGGGAAAGGCTGCTTCCTGGAAATAATCGAAGACGATATCGTCTGGCGTGTCCTCGGCCTGACCGATTTCCTGCAGAATCACGCCACGCTCGCGCTCCAGCTCAGCCACGTCATAGGTCGAATGCTGCAGGATGTCAGCGATTATATCGATCGCGAGCGGTAGATCGTGTGCCAGCACCTTGGCATAATAGGCGGTCTGCTCGCGCCCGGTGTAGGCATTGAGGACACCGCCAACATTCTCGATCTCGACCGCGATGTCGCGCGCGGTGCGGCGCTTGGTACCTTTGAACGCCATATGTTCGAGCAGGTGCGAGACGCCGTTCTCCGCTTTCTCCTCATGTCGGGTGCCGATGCCAACCCAAACCCCGAGCGAGACGGTTTCAACCGATTCCATACGGTCACTTGCGATGCGGAAGCCGTTATCAAGGGTGGTGATCTCGACGCTGGCATCCGTCTTGTTGGTAATCATATTCAATGTCTATGGGTCCTAGCGATTATGGCCGAGCCGGGTATGGGTGAGCACGTAGTCTTGCACTTTCCCGAGGTCATTGGGTAGCTCTGAAAGCCGCTCCTTGCGACGGAGCAGGTCGAAAAGGTGTGCTGGTAACGCGGGACGAATGCCGGTTGCCTTTTCCACTGCATCGGGGAATTTCGCCGGATGAGCGGTCGCCAGCGCGATGGTCGGAATCGCGCTGGATTTACCCGCCTTGCGAGCGTCGATGGCGGCGGCAATGCCGATGGCGGAATGTGGATCGACCAACATACCGGTGCGCTTGTGGATGCTGCGCATGGCTGACAATGTTTCACGGTCGTCGAGCTTATAGGCCTTGAACAACTTGGCGATCGCTGGCCAGCCTTTCTTCGGTGCGGTGAAAGTGCCGGTCTCGCGGAAGCTGGTCATGGCAGCTTCGAGTTTCTTGCCCTGGCGGCCAAAAACTTCGAAGAGCAGTCGTTCAAGATTGCTGGAAATCTGAATGTCCATCGAGGGTGAGAGCGATGGCGCCACTTTGTTCATTTTCATCGAACCGGAATTGAAGAAGCGGGTCAGGATATCGTTGCGGTTCGATCCCACGATCAGTTGGTGGATCGGGAGACCCATAGCGCGCGCCGCATAGCCAGCGAAGACATTTCCGAAGTTTCCCGACGGCACGGCGAAATTGACGGCGCGGTCCGGGGCGCCGAGGGCGAGCGCTCCTGTCACGTAATAGACGATCTGCGCCATGACGCGCGCCCAATTGATCGAGTTCACCGCCGACATATTCACACGGTCGCGGAATTTTGCATCGTTGAACATAGCCTTCACCATGTCCTGGCAATCGTCGAACGAGCCGTCGATGGCGATGTTGTGAATATTGTTGGCCTCGATCGTCGTCATTTGCCGGCGCTGCACCTCAGAGACACGGCCCTTGGGGTGCAAGATGAAGATGTCGATCGATTGCCGGTTCTTGCAGGCTTCGAGTGCTGCCGAGCCGGTATCACCGGATGTAGCGCCGATTACAGTGATGCGCTCGCCGCGCTGTTTGAGCACGATATCATAGAGCTGGCCGAGCAATTGTAGAGCCACATCCTTGAAAGCGAGGGTCGGGCCATGAAAGAGCTCCATCAGCCACAAGCTTTCGTTGATCTGCACCAGCGGCGCCACCGCCTGATGGCGGAAAGAACTGTAGGCGTTGTCGATGGCTTTCTCGAGCTCGGCCGATGTGAGGCTGCTGCCGATGAAGGGCTTGGCGATCGCGGCGGCGACGTGCTGATAGGGTTTGCCGGCCAGCTTGCGGAACTGCGCCGCGCTCCATTGTGGCCAGGCCTCGGGCACATATAATCCGCCGTCGCGGGCGAGACCCGTGAGCAGCGCAGACTCGAAATCGAGCTTTGGTGCCTGACCGCGGGTGCTGATGTAACGCAAAGGGAACCTCTTTGGGCAGATGAGCGAATGGAAAACTATGGGTCAAATTAGGGGTGTGGATCGCTGCTGACAAGCAAAGCTCACACGTGATGGCTGCTCGCGGTCCTGCGAAATTATCATGAAGAGAAAAATATTTGCTGCAATCTGGGCTAATTTGTTGCCCTGAGAGCGCTTTCTAATCGGTGCAAGCGGGCTTCCGGTAGGTTAAGGATAACCGTGGTACCGGCACCTAGGGTGCTTTCGATGCTGATCCGGCCACCATGCATCTCAGCGAGTTTTTGTGAGATGGCAAGGCCCAGGCCCGTCCCCTCGCGTTTGCGGTGAAAATCGAGGCCCGACCCCTGGAAAAATGGCTCGAAAATCCGCGTGAGAGTCTCCGGTGCCATGCCGATGCCCCGATCAGTGACGGCGATGGCAAGGTCTTGTGGGGCACCTGGCGGTGGCTGGGTCACCTTGACGCTGACCGTGCTGCCTGGGTGGCTGAATTTGACGGCATTCGAGATGAGATTGATGAGGATCTGCCGGATGCCGCGCTGATCGGCGAAAATACCCATGCCACGCAACGGATTGTCGATCTCGATCGCGACGCCGCGCTTGGCTGCTTGGCGCTCATTGAGGCGTACCGAGCCGGAGATGAGCGGACCTAGCTCGCTTAACTCCTCATTGAGCTCGAAACGGCCCGCCTCGATCTTCGACATATCGAGAATATCGTTGATAAGGGTGAGGAGGTGCTGGCCGGATTCGGCGATATCTTCGATATACTCCCGCTGCTTGGGTGTGAGCGCGCCGAAGGCCTCGGTGCTGAGAACCTCGGCAAACCCGATGATAGAATTCATCGGCGTTCGAAGTTCATGGCTCATCGATGCGAGAAAGCTCGATTTTGCACGGTTGGCCTGCTCGGCATGGCGTCGCGCGTCTTGCAGCTCATGCTCGCGTTGCGCCAGAGCGAGCTCGCGGCTTTTCAGCACGGTGACGTCAATCATCATACCGCGCAGTTCCAGTGAGCCACCGACCTTGCGATCGATACGAAAGAGATCGCGAATCCAAACCGTCGAACCATCGCGATGGATCAGGCGGTATTCCCATTCGTAATCCTGACCAAGCTTGAGATCGCCGCCGGTGATATGTTCCATGCGCCTCCGATCCTCGGGCGCCATAAAGGTGAGCCAGGCCTGTGGGCGATGCCATTCCTCGACCGAATAGCCAGTCATGGATTCGATGCGGTCGCTGATAAAGCTGTAGGTAATGAATTCCGGTCCCGGCATCGCGTAGGGTGAGACTTTGTTGTTATCAATGAGAATCTTGAGGCGGGATTCGTTTTCGGCGACACGGTCTTGCTGGTGGTCATGCTCAGAGCGCGCGACAACAATAGCGATGAGGCCAAGTTCACAGCTCAGTAGGAACAGTACCAAACTCGCATGCGCATCGATCGCCGCAACTTGATGAAACAGCATAGCACCATGATTGGCGCTGGTGGCAAGAACCAGGGTAAAGGCAAGAGCGGCAAGGGTTGCCCCCCGCCGTCCATAGCGCGTCAGCGTGTAGAACACGGTAGGAAGGGTGATGGCACAGAAGAAGGCGAGTGCATTGATGATGGAAAGCGCTGGCCACAGCACCAGCCATAGAAACAACAGGACCGCCAAGGTCATCCAGGCGTATTCGGCGCGATAGGGATCCCGGAGTTCGACTTGAGTTGTCC
>CAYOYT010000072.1:0-8881 GCA_964408245.1 uncultured Dongia sp.
GGGTCAGACATCCGCTAAATCGATCATGCCATCCAAAGGGGCAGGGGATCGTCGGGTGGGCCGGATGAGAGGGTGCCCCGTCATTTTTGAACCGGCACCTTTTCCACCTCTGGCTATCGCCAGGGCTGGCGCCATTTTTTTTAGATCGGACTGATATGCCTTTCCCCACGACCCATTCGGCTCTCGAACGAGCCTTGAACGCGCGCGCCTATCTCGAGCCGACCGCCGTGCAATCGGCCGTCCTTGCTGACGAGGCGGCCGGGCGCGATCTTCTCGTCTCAGCTCAAACCGGCTCTGGTAAAACTGTCGCTTTCGGTCTCGCCATGGCGACTACTTTGCTCGGTGATGCCGAGCGCTTCGAGCGCGCCGGCGAGCCGTTAGCCCTGATCATCGCGCCGACCCGCGAACTAGCGATGCAGGTCCATGCCGAACTTTCCTGGCTTTATGCCGACGCCGGCGCCCGCGTGGTTTCTTGTGTCGGCGGCATGGATGCGCGTGCTGAGCAGCGCCAACTCGCCATGGGCGCTCATATCGTCGTCGGCACGCCGGGTCGCCTGCGCGACCATCTCGAGCGCGGCCGTCTCGATATTTCGGCGCTGCGGGCTATTGTGCTCGACGAGGCCGACGAAATGCTCGACCTCGGTTTCCGCGAGGATCTAGAGTTCATCCTCGATGCAACGCCCGTGGAACGCCGCACGTTGTTGTTTTCCGCTACGATCGCTAATGAGATTGCAAAGCTAGCGCGCGACTATCAGCGTGATGCTCTGCGCATTGATACTGAGGTGCGCAATCAGGCACATGGCGACATCGAATATCGCGCCGTCCGGGTGGCGCCAACTGATGTTGATCATGCAATGGTCAACCTTCTGCGTTTTTATGAGGCCCGCGCTGCCCTCATTTTCTGCCACACGCGTGAAGCTGTACGGCGTCTTCATGCTAGTCTTTGCGAGCGCGGCTTTGCCGCCGTAGCGCTGTCGGGCGAGCTTAGTCAGCCCGAGCGCACCCACGCGCTACAGGCCCTGCGCGACGGGCGCGCGCGCGTCTGTGTCGCGACCGATGTTGCCGCGCGCGGTCTTGATCTTCCCGATCTTAGCCTAGTGATCCATGCTGATCTTCCACGCGAGAAGGCCACCCTGCTGCACCGTTCGGGCCGTACGGGCCGAGCGGGCCGCAAAGGGATCTGCGCGCTGCTGGTGCCATTTCCACGCCGCCGCCAACTCGAACGCTTGCTTGACACGGCGAACATCAAAGCGATCTGGCAAGATCCGCCCAAGGCCGAGGACATCCGTGCCCGCGATCAGGAACGCATGCTCGATGAGTCCTTCCTGAAGGAGGAGTCAACGCCTGAGGATCTCGCTCAGGCGAAAGCATTGCTCGCCAAATTTTCCGAAGACGGTCGTTCTGCCGAGGATATAGCAGCTGCCCTCATCCGCCTCTATCGCACACGGCTCCCAGCGCCGGAAGATCTCTTCGATGCGATGGAGCTGCCTGACCGTCGCTTCGATCGGCCGGATCGGCCCGAGCGCGCGTCTGGCGAGTTAGGTGACGTTGTTTGGTTTCGCCTCGATGTTGGTCGCGAGAACAATGCTGATCCCAAATGGCTCATCCCCCTTATTTGCCGGCGCGGCCACATCACTAAGCGCGAGATCGGTTTTATCAAGATTTTTGATCGCGAAACGAAATTCGAGATCGTCGCTAACGCTGCAGAGCGGTTCCAGGCAGCGGTTGCCAAATCCGGGAGCGAGGAGGGTCGTATCGAACCAACCACACCGTTCGAGAAGAGCGACAGCACTAATGCAAAGCGCCTGGAGCGACCGCGAAAATCCTTCAAGCCGGAACGGCGTCTTGACGGCGCTCGCGAGGATGGGCATCGCGACGTAAATCGGCGCGAACGTGGAAATAAACGGCCAGAGAAGCTCGCTTTCGCTCCAAAAAGCCAGGAAGGCTATGCAAAGCAGCCGCGCGAGGAGCGCAAATCTTTCCCGCGCGAGGAGCGTAAGCCGTCTCCGGACGAAGCGGGTACCTATCGCGGCAAGCGTTCTAATAACCCGAAATTTTCCAAGAACTCGCCAGATGTGCATGTGTCCGGCAATGAAGGTGAGCATCGCTTCTTTGATGGCGACAAGCCGCGTGTCCACAAACTCAACAAGCCACATGGCGAGCAGCCTAATTTTGCTGCTGGCAAGACTAAGAAACCGCATCGCAAGGGCCAGCGTCGCCCGAATTGATGACGGGTTACTGATCGCGAGATTCTGTAGCACAGCATATGAGTGTGGTTCTATCTCTAGTGTCTTCAAAGACCGTATCGCTTGTCGAGTTTGCCCGACCAAGAGAATTGGTCGGGTACATTTTATAAAGAGAATAGATCTTTTCTTGGATTATTTTCTGCTGCTTGAATTGTTTTGAAATAACGACCCAAATAGTATTTGAAAAATTTATAAGCGGTATAGCTAACTGAAGTAGTCCTTAGCTTGAGTGTTTGTGATCGGCAGATTATCACTTAGACGATGAAAGTTCGAAACATCATCGCCGAGCACACTCAAGATCATTTTAACCATCATTGAGCGCCATTTCGGCAGCGTGGGCCTGACTCAACTCGGCGAGTGGCTTAAAACCTCAAAGTAATTGTATGGTTAAGTTTTCTCCCCAGTAAGCAACCTTAAGATATTGTTAGCTTCTAAAAGGATAGGTTGATGTTGATTTGTTGATCTGACGGGACCCGCTATGCTCCGCGTCTTATCTTGTATCACCACGCAACATGACTTCCGACTCGTTTTGACGGCTGTGAGCTTATGTCTCCTGGCCTGCTTTACCACGCTCGCATTGCATCGACGCGCGGCGGAGATGAAACAGACGCTCGCTAAATTTGTATGGCTTTCTGGTGCAGCTGCCGTGTTCGGATGTGGTGTGTGGTCAACGCATTTCGTCGCCATGCTCGCATTTCAGTCCACTGTAACGCTCGGTTACGATGCGAGCGTCACTTTCATGTCGTTACTCGCTGCTATCCTCATCGGCTGGGTCGGACTATGGATAGCTTTACGGGTGCGATGGCTCGCAGCTGTCGGCGGCGCGGTTATCGGGGTGGCAGTAAGTATTATGCACTATTTGGGTATGGCGGCGCTCCATACACCAGGGCTGATTCAATGGGACGGCCAATTAGTGTCGAGTTCCGTTGTAATCGGGATTGCCTTCTGCGGTATCGCCGTGTTTGTAGCTGCGGTTTCCAGATTGCTTTGGCAGACCGCAATCGCCTCAAGTTTGCTGGCTTTCGGTATCGCCGGAATGCATTTTACCGCTATGACGGCAGCGACTCTCGAGTTCGATCCCAGCATCCCGGTCCCACAGAATATGATGGCGCCTGAATGGTTAGCCGCTGCTGTTGCGGTGGTTTCCTTCTTGATTATCGCCATTGGCCTGGTGTCCTGGTTCTTTGATATTGAACTTGCCGATCGCTCAAGACGCGTGGCTGAACTTGAAGTAATGAAGAAGCAGCTTGAGCGCCTGTCGACGGAGTATCAAAAGGAGAAGGATCGAGCGTTAAAGGCCAATCAGGCTAAGTCAGAGTTTCTCGCATCGATGAGTCATGAGCTTCGCACGCCGCTCAATATCATTCTTGGTTTCTCGGACATATTGAGATTAGAGCTATTCGGCAAACTCGGAAGTAATCAGTATCATGGCTATACAGAAGATATTCATGCCAGCGGGTCGCACCTTCTAGCACTCATAAATGATCTATTAGATTTAGCTAAATTGGAGGCTGGAAAAGCATAGATACGCGAAGATGTGTGCGATTTGGAACACATCACCAAGTCTGTCATTCATCTTATGCAAGACCGAGCGCGCCAACATGGAATAACGATGGTTTCTGATTGCTGGGGATCAATCCCCTTTATTCGAGGAGACGAGCGCAAGATTACGCAGATCCTTTTTAACCTCATATCTAATGCAATTAAGTTCACGCCTGAAGGCGGCCACATCACGGTGAAGATCGAGATAGAGTTGAATGGCCACGTTAGCCTCTCGGTCGCAGATACTGGGATTGGTATCGTTGCGGCCCAAATAGATCGGGTGCTTGAGCCATTTACGCAGGTTGAGAACGTTTACAGTCGCGCTCATCCTGGAACTGGGTTAGGCCTCCCACTTTCGAAGGAAATTGCCCGACTGCATGGGGCGGATTTTACAATTACAAGCGAGGTCGGCAAAGGCACGACCGTCGCCGTTGTGTTTCCTGAAGATCGATTGCTTAAGGGGCACCCTCCGACAGTCGAAGCGGGGCCTGGAAAAATTCATGACGCAGAGCGAGTGCAATCTGAGCTGTTCGGTAGATATGTGCCAGCTAGGTTGGAAATGCGTGGGTGAGGGGTCGGGCTTGTCTGATAACTCTGCCACCAGGTCGTTCGGTGTTGTGGTGATGATATGGCAGCTTTCGGGAGTCTCACCGTAAGGTGACTTCCAGCTTCCTACAGATTATTCAAAGAGAACCAGTCGTCGAATAACCAACACAGCATTTACGCAAGTATTTAATCAATCTCTCAAAATGAAAGCCCCCAGTAATCGCTGCGGGCCCTCGTGCATCAATTTCTGGCAGCTTTCTGTTGCTAGATACTTATATCGCGCTATCACACCACAAAATCTGCTTCAGTAATTTGAATGGCAGCTGTATTTTTGGTCACGAAGACATACTGATTGGTCTCTTTAGAGAGTATCGCGCAGTCGTTCGTACCAAAAAATATCAAAGATCTTAAGATTTTCGAATGCTGCTCCAGCATCGAGCTTATTAATAAAATCCTTAAAATTATTTATAACATCCGTTCCTGTTAAACTTGCGAAACCTTCACCCGATTTGAATGCGAAGATATCAAATCCATCATTTCCCGAGGCGCCGTCCAGGTAATCCTTTCCTTCTCCTGCGAGGGAAAAAGAGGCTAAGTTCTCTTCCTCGCCAAATAGTTTATCATTTCCATCTCCCCCGCAGAGAGTGTCATCGCTCACATTGCCATCTATGCGATCGTTTCTCCACCGCCGGAAAGCTGATCGTGTCCCTCCCTGAGGGGCGTCCAAACTAGTTGAGTATGCGTTCGAAGTATCGCTAAGAGTCTTGTGGGCTGCGAGGGCACATATCTAACAGCAGGGTTTTGAAGGAAGGATTTTGATGTGCCAGATCCGGAATCTTATCTGATGCTATTGATGAGACTTCAAAAAAGTTTGCTTTGAATTAAATTCTCTCAATCATCGAGTTTGAGTTATTTGCACTCCAGAAACAGAAGCTTTCTGGTATTTTTATTGGTTCGTTTACAGGAAACTCGCCTTAACATTAGCGAGATAGCAGGGGCTTTAAACAAATCAGAAAATGAAGAGAGAATTATCATGCTAACGCGCTACACTCGGTTTGCAATTTTCCTCGCCCTTCTTCTCTCAATTGGCTTGATCTTATTCAGCTCTATACCCACTGCATCTGCCAGAAGTGTGGAAGGTGTGGTCGAATACTTTGCCTCTTTAGTAGATGCGGAAAAGTATATACGTCAACAGTTCGCTGGCGGCGATATCAAAGAACTTCAGTCAAATTCTACCCGACTTTTAGTACTGAGTAAATTTGGCTCAGGCGTTCCGGAAATTAGCATATCTCTCTATTTGCCAGAATATGACGGTTGGCGTCTCGCAGCAACATTTAGACCTTGGCAAAATGGGACAATGTGAGAATCTCATCATATCGAAATACAAGGCAAGCAAGTCCTTATCATTGGACGCCAATCCGAAAAGGCTTGGGTATTGTGGGAAGACCAAAGCCCGCAGTGATACAGCGTAATACGTCTTTATTTAAAAAATACAAAAATAAATGAGCTGAATATTATTACAATTAAGATCAAATGATCTCGTTATTATTGAGCATCTTTAAGTATGCGCAAGAAGACCAGATCTGTATCGACTAATGAACCGCTTTTACGACCTTCGAATTCTTCGAGAGGCTTTGTTAACCCCTGTCTTTTAGAGAGCGTTGTTAGTTCGCAAGGTGGATTCCAGATTATAGTTACCTCTCAAGGGTCGATCCGAACTTTATAGATGAGGGTGGTACTGCCTTCCGCGGGAACGTCGACCCGCCATGCGGCGGTGGTCGCGTCGAGCTTTTTATGGTTGATGGATTCTTCTAAGATCTTCCATTCACCCGGAAGTCCTTCGCGCAAGTCAATCGTGACCTTTTCTTTTTTCGCGTTCTTGATCTCAACCTCGTACTCGTTTTCATAAATACCCGAGCTGGTCTCTTCATAAGAAAGTTGCTTAACCCGAGCGGTGATATCGAAAGCCTGCCCGAGAGTCAGATCGACATGTTCGTTCTTCGGCGTATGATCGATGGCGTCTTCTCCAACAAATACGCCATTGCCGGCATTATCCGCTTTGTAGACGCGCACAGTGCCTTTCGGGAGGGGCATGCCGAGCTTTGATGGCTCATCGTTCTCGAACTTCAGCTTTACTGTCGCGTTAATACGCTCTGACTCACCGAAATTAGTTGAATAATAGCTCTGGATGTTGGCTGCGTTGGTGATGAGATAATGCTTGGTCACTGGAATGCCAGCGGCCGAGAGCATGGCGACTTGCTTGGTCTGATTTTCCTTCAACGTCGTTGGCCGATCGAGACTGTAGAGATGGTACTCGAACGCTGCTTGTTCGGTCATTTTATAGTCTTCGAACACAGCTAGTTCCTGTATACCTAGATCACCAGATCCACTGCGTTCTCCGTCGATTACCTGATTCACATCACCGGCGACGAGCCGCAGCTTGGCGTCTTTATAGGCGATACCGCTTTGATTGGTCAGTGTCACCCAACCATTGAGGTTGATCGTTTTCTCATCTGGCGACAATTCAGCGACATAATCGGCAGCCCAGCTGAGACCGCGTGAGAGATAAGAAAGGCTAACCGGTATATCACCAGCCTCATCGCTGTTAACTTTGATCACCAGCGTCGGTCGGGCGCGCAGATTTGCGGGAACAGCGCTATAGACAAAGCGCCCAGGGATGGCGGTTTCGATGCGATCGCCAATTTGCAGCACCGCGACACCACCCGCCACAGAGAGAACCTTGGCGTCTTCGTATGTGTCTTTGCCCGTCGCGGGATTGGTGCGGGTGACACGCATGATCTGACCCAAAGACTTCTCCAGTAGCTTTGCCGGCGTCAGCAGATCGAAGTCGAAGTTTTGCTCGATGACATCAAGCGCTTTTCCGTTGGAATCGAGCAAAGCCGTCTCTGGCCGGATGACAGCAGACACATCGATGAAAGCAAGATCATTTTCACCCTTCTTGACCGAGACATTCCGGGTGTCTCGGATCAGCGCCAAATCCTGATTATAGATGGTGACGGCAATGCTAGTCTGTTGCTCGGTCGTCACCGCAACCTCGGCAAAGGCTGGCGCTACAGCAACCTGCACTGCTGTCAGAAGAGTAGCTAGGTTAATGCCGGCAGTGGAATATCGACACATTGTCAGATCCTGTTATCGGTCAACCCATAGCTATGTTCAGTAAATTGCCGCCTGATTACGGCAAGATAAGGGCAGCCGATTTCCAAGGACGACTTAATCTATCTGATTTATTCGCGAAGTAGATCGTGCGTGACGCGCATCACGGACATCGCGGTGAAACCAAGCTACGACGGTAGCAGACAGTGTTGGTTACGGGTTCTGCTCTGTCTTGGTCAACAAGGAGTTGGAAAAATGATGAAAGTCATGTGCGGTGTGGTCGCACTAGGAATTGCTCTAGCAGTCAGCCAGAATGCCTCGGCCTCGGTCGGCCAGCAAAGCTTCTGTGATACGCACTCTGCAAAAAAATTTAGCATTAAACTGCGCAGCTGCTCGCTGGATGTCGAAGCGCAAAATAGCGGCAGCAGCCTCGTGCCAGGTCAACCTGGCGGCGACGTGCCAGGTCCAGGGCGGCGTCCCGGGACAAAAAGCCCAAGCCCAAACCCTAACATCAAAGGGCCAAAGGACAAAAACCTCGGTCCCAACAAATAAAGATCCTACCTTAGTCAATTGAGCAACAGCCGCCCCGAGTGTGTGCCAATAGGCCACACCGTGGCAGCTAGATAAATCCGCTGCACTAGATAGTTGGATAGGACGATGCGGTGATGTCTTCTTAGGTACCCTATGACAACCATTGGCGATGTCTAGCTTATCAAGAGCCGTGGCATTTGGTAGAAAGAACGTGCGCTTGGCCGGCGCCAAACATGCTGCTATGCTCTATTCTATGTTGAGCACCTGTAGGTTCGACTGTATCCACTCACGGTCTTATATGATCGACGTTCTCACGCGCATAGGTGAATTGTTGCGTTGAAACTGGGCTGATTCATCCGCCGTGTCCTAGATATTTTTTCGTGAGTGGATGTTGGCAGCACAATGCCCGACACTCTACCCCGATCAAATGAAGGTGCGATGACTGGATCGCAAAGAAGCCACGCACTCGCAGGTACAGTGTGCGTCGCAGAGATATCTTGTTTTTTGCTATAAGTCTCTATTTCACGATCTCAGAGGGATACCGCAATGAAGAGGCATTGGGGATGGCCTTTCTAACGACGCTTTGCGTCAGTTATGGGCCGGTGAAAATGCTTCTATGTTCACTCACACCGGCTAAGCACTATAAAAAAGCGTTTCTATGGCTCCGACGAATATTGTGGAGCGCTATCTTCACACTCAGTGCCGGTAGAACCTACTGTATCCAAACTGCGTGGGGGCGATCGGGAGATTACCAAACGGTCCATCGTCTTTATGATCTTATGCAGCTTGGAATGCAGTCTCCAGTTCGTAACAGTCTCGAGTGGTCTTTCCATTCCGCGCTGATAATTGATATCTCATCGACCAAGATTAACCTCAATTCTGAAGACCCGTTTCAATAGTTT
>CAYOYT010000073.1:0-8796 GCA_964408245.1 uncultured Dongia sp.
AAGGTTGTTGAAGCGTGGTCTAGTGAACGCGCGCGTATAAATCGTCTTTTCACTATAGATCAGAGACCCAAAAAGCGGCTCATAGTGAAATATGACCTCGGCGACGATGATGTTTTCGCCTTCGCGAATGATCAGCCCGCTCGGTAAAGTAGGCGTCCCGCCAGTAGCGCCAATCTTACTGAGCGCTGCAAAAGATCCGGAGCTACTCATCTGCCAGGCGACTTTCTCCGCCCGCCCGTCGGGATTGGACAATGATGTAATAATCACGCGGCCCTTCGTCTCTAAGTCATAGGGCGACATCAATCCGGTAGCGGCTTCAAAAAGATCGTTCAGCTTGGCCATAACATTGCCTTGTGCCGGGTCGATCTGCGCGACGAGATCGGCCATCGATGCTGCGGAACGTTCCATTTTCTGACCGATCAACAGATAGCGCGGCACCTCGAAGGTACCCAGAAAAAGCGTGGAGAAGAAAAACAAGAATAGTGCCATTTCGACGGCAACAGAGCCAGCTTGATAACGATCGCTACGGTTCGCGTATCGATTGAACTTGAGGATTGGTATCGGCAGATGCAGTAACATCAGCCTATTCCGGATAAAGATTGGGTTCGTTGCGGACCACGATGGTCGCTCGCAATGGTATGGTTCCTTTAGGCGACATGAGGGGCCCAACAAATGGTGTCATCACGTGCCATGGAACCTCTACCGAGTAGGAAACGACCTCACCGCCCATACCGGCGCCGTCCTTACCGATATCCGGATCCCACATGCGATCTCCGTCCTGGTCTGTAAAAGTCTCCACGCAGCCAGTACTGGGCGGATCGTATTTGTTGTTATGGCAATCGTATTGAGTGGCGCCAATATCAGGATCGGGCGCACTATCGACAAACGGCTCTGGCTGACCAACGCCCGAGAAACTTGAGTAGGTCTTTACGGTGAAATTCGCCTCTTTCATGTTGACGAGATCGATCGTGTGAGTCTCGAGGATTGCGCGTATTTTCTCGATGCGTGTAGCGTCCGCGGGTGTCTGACCGGTGATGCCATAGCGCGAAGCTTCCTTAAGTCCGCCTTCCAGAGTCGATTGCACGGCCATGATCATGCCAATCTCGATAGCGCCGAAAGTCATCAGCAACAGAATTGGCATGACGATCGCAAATTCGATGATGGCGACGCCACGATCGTCGACCTTGCGGCCGCCAAGGGCCAAGATGGGAATGGATAAAAAGCGCTTCATTTTTTCTGCAAATTGCTTCATCTCCGACACGCCACTTTCGGCGGAAAACCGGGAGCAATCGGCAGGCGATTATATCCCGCGATCCGTTAAGAAAAGAATATGTGAACTGGCTCTGAAGTCCAGGGGAGCGGCCACTAGAAAGCACGGCCTTGCACTATGATGTAAGTAATCTGGGATGGTAAGCTGGATTTACTGACGAGCCTTCTCGACCCAGCCGCCATCCTCGTCCTGTTGATAGTAGATGAGTTGCTGCTGGGCATTCTTGTAGTCCCGCCATTGAGCGCGGGTGGTCTCCACAGCTTCCTCATCGAGCCCATTGAAAAGCGTACAGACCAGATTGAATCCCATCGCCTCTATATCGCTCACGGCTGGCGCTGCGGCCCCGTCGCAAAGTAGCAGTAACTTGGCCTCGTTTGGATTTTCATAAATTGCCGTTAGATAGATCGGTTGCTCCGTGGCATTGCCGTCACGTGCCGCGCCATGCGGAATGAAGCTCGCCGGGTCGAAGGTCCAAAGATGGGCATTGAGGGCTTCAACTCGCTCCTGCGAGCCGGCCATCACAACGGCGCGATCCTGCCGATCGATGACGCGGCGGAGAAGGCGAGTCAAAGCCTCCTCCAGCCGCGACTTGGTCAAATGATAGAAGCGAATCTCCGCCATGAAGCGGCTTACTTATCCTCGTAATCGCGGGCAACGAGCTGCTCGAGCAAGCGCACGCCAAAGGCAGTGGCGCCCTTCGGTGTGGTCGCTCTGTCTTTCTCGCTCCAGGTCACGCCGGCGATATCGAGATGTGCCCAGGGCGTTCCTTTCTGAATGAACCGCTGCAGGAATTGAGCCGCCGTGATCGAGCCACCATTACGGCCGCCGATATTCTTCATGTCGGCGGCAGGTGAATCAATCAAACGGTCATAGGAGGGAGCGAGTGGCATGCGCCACAGTAATTCTCCGGTCGCCTTACCAGCAGCAATCAGTTGATCCGAGAGCGCATCGTCATTGGAGAAAAGGCCGGCATGATCTGTGCCGAGTGCCACCATGATGGCGCCGGTTAGAGTGGCAAGATCGACAATGGCGCGCGGTCGGAACTTCTCCTGCGCATACCATAGTGCGTCCGCGAGAACGAGGCGGCCTTCGGCATCAGTATTCAGTACTTCGATGGTTTGTCCGGACATTGACGTGACGATGTCGCCCGGACGCTGCGCCGTTCCGGATGGCATATTTTCCACCAGACCAATAACGCCAATGGCGTTGACTTTGGCCTTGCGGGCGGCCAGCGCGCGCATGACGCCGATGACAACGCCGGACCCTCCCATATCCCACTTCATTTCCTCCATACCAGCTGCCGGCTTGATCGAAATCCCGCCGGTATCGAAGGTGACGCCTTTTCCAACGAAACAAATTGGTTTGGATTTAGAATCTTGAGCGCCACTCCATTGCATAGTGACGAGCTGGCTTTCACGCTCAGAGCCCTGGCCGACGCCGAGGAGAGCGCCCATGCCCAGCTTTTTCATCTCCTTCTCGCCCAACACGTCGACGGTGATACCGAAGTCGGTGAGGGTCCTCGCTTCTTTAGCCAGGGTTGCCGGGTAGATGATGTTGGCTGGCTCTGAGACGAGGTTACGTGTCATGTTCACAGAATCAACGATCTTGTCGAGCGGGTCGAAAGCCTTCTTGGCGCCGTTTGGATCGCTGAGTGTAATAGTCAATTTCTTAAGGGTCGGCTTGTCTTCGGGCTTTTCCTTGGTTCGATATTTGTCGAAGCGATAGGAGCGTAGCTGCGCTCCCATCCCAATACGCGCTGCGATTTCCGCCTCGCTCATGGAGCTGCCCGTTGGGGCTTCGACGGCGATTGTCGCTTCACGTTCACCGGCATTATTAAGGGCGGCGACTAGGCGTCCGCCAATCGCCTCGAGTGCCGCGGCATCGAGCTTTGCGGGGTTGCCGAGGCCGACGAGGATCAGTCGCGTGGCGTCGATGCCGGCAGGGGCTAACACGATAAGTTGTTCGTCCGATCCGCCCTTAAATCGGCTGGCATTGAGCGCCCGTGAGACGGCCCCCTTTGTCGCTTTCTCCGCCTGGGTAGCCGCTGCAGTCAGCTTGCGACCTTCCATGATGCCGACGACATAGGCGCCCTGGACTGCTACTTCGGGCTTGGAAAAGGTGACCTTCATCTTGATTTCTCCTGCTTTTTTCGCAATCTGACCATGCGTCCTGGCACTGACGGCTGAGATTTGGTGGCGCGAGGGGACTATTCTGAATGCGACGCGGCGAATGCAAATAGAGCGAGTCGACGGCCGACATGACTGTAAGCCTTAGCACAAAGGGATTTCAGTCGCCAATGCTCCTAAATCTAGCCCCATACGCGCCAACCTACTGAAATCTGTGGACGAATAGGTTCTGCATGCTACTTTAGCCGCCGGATTCCCGGCTCGCCAAAGCCGGTCGTAAAGATAATCAGCAGGGCTGTTTGGGGGTACATTTGGCGCGGTTTGTTTTGTTGGGTTCAGCCCTTGGCGCTGCCCTCTTTGGCCTTTTGGTCATAGGGACGATCAGCCCTGCCCGGGCGGATGATCTGGTGCATCTGGTGGCTGACGAGGTTGGCTACGATGAGGATTTCGGCATCTTTGTCGCGCGCGGTCACGTCGAAGCGCAGCGCGGCGACAAGATCATCATGGCCGATACATTGACCTATAATGAGCGAACCAAGGCTGTTACGGCTAATGGCAATGTCGCCATGTTGATGCCCAACGGTGATACCTTCTTCGGCAACTACGCCGACGTAAGCGAGGATTTTAACGACGGAATCGTTCGGGGCTTCAAAGGCTTGTTGAAGGATAAGTCGCGCCTTGCAGCGCAGACGGCGCAGCGCCTCGGCGGTAACAAAATGATCCTTAAGAATGCTGTCTACACACCTTGTCTGCCTTGCAAGACAGATCCAACGCGCCAGCCAATCTGGCAGGTGAAGGCGCGCGAAGTTATACAAGATGATACCGAGCAAACCATCACCTATCACAATGCCTGGATGGAGATGTGGGGGCTGCCGGTCTTCTGGACACCTTATTTCCAGCATCCGGGACCAGGCGTCGAACGGGCGAGCGGCCTTCTAGAGCCGCGGTTCTCGGCCTCATCTGGCCGAGCCGGTTATCAGTACGCCCAGCCATATTTTGTCGTATTGGGGCCGGATAAGGATTTGACCATGACCCCGATTGTGCGCATCGGCGGCGGCCCAGATCCGGCCGGTGCTGTTGGCGATCTAGAATATCGTCAGCGGGTTCGCAACGGCGCTTTTCGCCTAGAAGTCTCCGGCACGCAGGAAGACCGTGTTGGTAACGAGGACACGACAATCGTCAAGCACAACGAGTTCCGTGGCCATCTGGAAGCGGACGGCCTGTTTCAAATCAACCGCGATTGGCGCTGGGGCTTCAACAACAAGGTGACGTTGGATAAGTCATACCTGCGACAGTATCATTTCGGTTCACCCGATTGGCTGGAGAATCAGCTCTGGGCAGAAGGGTTTTTCGGCCGCTCTTATTTCGATGCCCGCGCGATGGGTTTCCAATCGACTGACAGAGACTTCGATTCGGATAACGCGCCAATGGTCCTGCCGTCGCTCAACTATAATTTTGTCGGTGAGCCGGGTCCGTACGGCGCCTATTGGGGCCTTAACGTTAACACGCGTAACATTGTACGCAGCGAGGATCGTGATTCCTTGCGTTTCTCCGCAGCACCGAACTGGACGTTGCCCTACACAAGTTCTATCGGTGATATCTACGAGTTAAAGCTCTCTCTCCAGACTGATCTCTACATTGTAAATGATGTCGATAAGAATTCCGATAATGTCAACGGCGGTGACTTCGATGGTGTTGCTGGCCGTTTCTTCCCGGAAGCCAGTCTGAAATGGCGTTACCCTTTCGTGAACGCGGGCGAGTCCATTACGCAAGTGTTTCAGCCGATCGCCCAACTGGTGCTGGCGCCGGATTGTTGCAACACCGGCAAAATTCCTAACGACGATAGCCGCGCTTTCGAATGGGACGATACTAAGGTGTTCGACCCGGATCGCTTTGCGGGTTCGGACCGCGTTGATTCCGGCTCGCGGCTAGATTACGGCTTCGAGTGGACGGGGTATCTGCCCGAAGGCGGTTCGCTCGACGTATTTCTGGGCCAAAGCTTGCGTTTTTGGAATGATGGCGATGAAGTTCGGGCAGGTAGCGGTATCGATGACGATCTCTCCGATCTCGTCGGCCGCATCGTCGTGACGCCGGCGGAGTGGCTGGACATGTCCTACCGGTTCCGCCTCGACGTCGGGGATATGGATATGAATCGCCAAGATTTGGGTCTCGTCGTGGGGCCGGAGGAACTGCGCGCCAGTCTGAATTACGTCCAGATCGAGGACGATGTCGATGGCGGGAAGGAAGAGCAGGTTGGCCTCGGAATTCGCGCCAAGGTCGGTGAGTACTGGACCATCGGCGCTCAAGGTAGCTATGACATTCACGACAGCGAGCTCATCGCGGTGGGGTCGATATTGGAATACCAAGATGAATGTTTCGGACTGCTGCTGAATGCTAGCTACGCGCCGGAAAGCGATGAGGACGACACCAGCGGTGATTTCACCGCGATGTTTCAGTTCCGTTTCACCAATCTCGGCAATATTGGGTCGAGTTTCTGACGGCCGTGCGGTCGAGGCTTAGGATAGTTGGTTCGGATGATGATTCTATTTCATAACACGCGTGCAATTCTGCTTGGCCTCGTTGCCTTGTTGAGCGTCGTCTCGATGCCGGTTCAGCAAGGCTCGGCTCAAGACGCGCTCAAGATTGTGGCTGTCGTTAATGAAGACATCGTCACCGAGCTAGATCTTTTCATGCGCATGCGCTTGGCAATGGTTTCTGCCAAGCTCAACGACACACCGGAAACACGCCAGCGTCTGTTGCCGACCCTGTTGCGCACCATGATCGATGAGCGTTTGAAAACTCAAGAGGCGAAGCGTCAGGATATACCCGTCGCTGCCGGCGAAGTGCAGCAGCGTATCGGCGAACTCGCCAAGCGTAATGGACTAACCATAGAAGAGTTTGCGCAAACTCTGCAGGGCAATGGCATTCTGATCGACGTGCTCGCTGATCAAATCAAGACAGACCTTGCTTGGGCGCGCCTCGTGCAACGCAAGCTTCGTTCTCAAGTCAAGATCACCGACGAAGAGATTAATCAGGCGCTTGCCAACATGCAGGCGGCACAGGGCCAAACCGAGTATCGCCTATCGCAGATCTACCTCTCGGCTGGTGGCGGCGATGAGGCCAGCATGCAGCAATCAGCACAGCGTCTTAAAGAGCAATTGGAGCAGGGCGCAGATTTCGCAGCGCTAGCCAGCGAGTTTTCGCAAGATCAGGGCGCCATCCGAGGCGGCGATTGGGGTTGGGTGCGGCTCGATATGCTCGACCCTCCTGTGGCCAAGGTGGTTCAATCTTTGCAGCCAGGTCAGATCGGTGGACCTGTCCGCGGCGCTGGTGGTTATTATGTCGTGACCATCAAGTCGACGCGCATCATTGATGCGCGCACGGTCTCCGCCGGGACAGTTGAAATGGAGCAGATCCTCTGGTCGCTGCCCACCAATGCCGCCGATTCCGAAGTGCGCAAGGTGATGTCCCAGGCTAATCCGCTCATTTCGCGCGTTCAGACCTGCGCTGACCTTTCGAACATCGCGGGTGATGCTAAACCGGGTGTTTATCGTAATCTGGGCAACGTCCTGGTCCAAGACTTGCCGCCGGAAGTGCAGTCCTACGCGCTCAATCAGCCAATAGGAGAGCCCACGCCGCCCCTTCGGACCAATCGCGGTGTTGGTATATATGTCGTCTGCAGCCGCGGTGGCGGTGACGATGCATCGCTCTCGCGCGTGAGTGTGGCCGACCGCCTCGGCCGTCAGCGCCTCGATACGTTGTCGCGTGGCTATCTCTCTGATCTACGGCGCGCAGCGGTCATTGACATCCGTTTATGACGAATGCCTCAGAAGAGGAAAGTGCGCAGTTTGGTGACAAGCCGCTGCCATTACCACCATTGCGCGATGTCATCGCGCGTCATGGACTCAGTGCCAATCGGGCGCTGGGGCAAAACTTTCTCTTCGATCTCAATCTGACAGGGCGTATTGCCCGCGCGGCGGCGCCGCTTGATAAGGGAACTGTCATCGAAATCGGTCCCGGCCCTGGTGGTCTCACACGGGCACTTCTAGACCACGGCGCGCGCGAAGTGATCGTTATCGAGCGCGACCGTCGCTTCCTCCCCGTCCTTGCCGAGATTGCCTCAGCCTATCCTGAACGATTGCAGATTGTTGAAGGCGACGCGCTAAAAGTCGACGCCGCGAAACTCGGCTCGGGACCCCGGCGGATCGTTGCAAACTTGCCTTATAACGTGGCGACACCCCTTCTGCTACGCTGGCTGGAAGCAGGGATGGCGTTCACCAGCCTCACGCTCATGTTTCAGAAGGAAGTGGCTGATCGGCTCATCGCGCGTCCTAAGACCAAGGATTACGGGCGTCTCACCATCGCCGCGCAATGGCGGGCTGAGGTGAAGCGACTGTTCGATATCCCACCCCGGGCGTTCACGCCGCCGCCTAAGGTCACATCGACAGTTGTGCAGCTTATACCACGTGCCGAACCGCTTTATCCCGCCGATGCCACAATCCTGGAGAAGGTAACGGCGGCAGCTTTCGGTCAAAGACGTAAGATGTTGCGCCAATCCTTACGCCAGATTTCTTCTCATGCAGAAGAAATTATCATCGCTTGCAGGCTTCAACCGACCGCGCGTGGCGAGGAATTGTCCGTTGAAGATTTCTGCACACTAGCGCGCGCGTTCAAGATGCAGGGGCCTACTGGCCTTCGCGCAGGCCTTTGACGAAATCGGTAAGTCCGGTCTGACGCTGTCGACGCAAGCGCTCCGCGCGCAAAATAGCGCGCACGCTCTTCACGCTCGAATCGATATTATGAGTGATGATAATATAATCGTACTCGGCCCAGTGACTCATTTCGTCCGCGGCCTTGGCCATGCGCTTTGCCACCACGTCAGCGCTATCCTGGGCGCGCGCATGAAGACGACGCTCGAGCTCATAAGTTGACGGCGGCAATACGAACACGCTGACTAGATCTTCGCGGGCATTGTGAGCGAGCTGCTGCGTACCTTGCCAGTCTATATCGAACAAGATATCTCGACCGCGAGCGATCTCCTTGGCTACCTGTGCTTTAGGTGTACCGTAGTAATTATCGAATACCTTGGCGTATTCCAGGAATTCTCCGCGATTGATCATCAGATTGAATTCCGTCGCATCGACGAAATGATAATCGACGCCGGCTGTTTCGCCGGGTCGCTTAGCACGCGTGGTTGCTGAAACCGAAAGAGCCAATTGTGGCTCAAGCTCCAACAGCCGTCGCGAAATGGTGGTCTTGCCGGCACCAGAAGGTGAGGAAAGGACAAGCATCAGACCGCGCCGGCGGATATCGATAAAGGCGGAACTATCTGATATTGGGGCGGTCACGATGCTTAATCTCGCCTGGTCTTTACTCGATGTTCTGGATCTGCTCGCGCAG
>CAYOYT010000074.1:0-8792 GCA_964408245.1 uncultured Dongia sp.
GCGCGGGGCCAAGCTGATTGTGATCGATCCTTATCGCACCGGCACGGCGGAAGTAGCGGATCTTCATCTGATGCTGCGACCCGGCACAGATGGTGCACTTGCCGTCGCCGTTATGCATGTGCTGTTCGCGGAAGGTCTGGCAGATCGCGATTATCTTGCCCGTTATTCCGACGCCCCTCAGGAATTGGAGCGGCACGTTGCCACCCGCTCACCGGAATGGGCGGAGAAGATTACGGGCGTGCCCGCGCAGACCATTCGCGATTTCGCCCGGCTGTACGGCCGCAGTAAGAAAAGTTTCATCCGAATCGGATACGGTTTCTCTCGGTCCCGAAACGGGGCGGTAAATCTTCATGCTGTGAGCTGCTTGCCGACCGTCACCGGGGCTTGGACGGAGAAGGGCGGTGGCGCCCATTACGCGAACCGCACTATCTATCACCTGAACAACGCCCTAATCCAAGGGCTGGATATGGTCGACCATTCGGTGCGCCAGCTCGACCAGTCGCGCCTAGGCGCGATCCTGACAGGCGACAAGCGCGATCTGGGTGATGGCCCACCGGTCACGGCGATGATCATCCAGAGCACCAATCCGATGAATGTCTGTCCGAACTCGGCGCTGGTGCGGCGCGGGTTCATGCGCGACGATCTTTTTGTCGCTGTCCATGAGCAATTCATGACAGAGACCGCGGCAATGGCGGATATCGTGCTGCCAGCGACGACGTTTCTCGAGCATGATGACATCTACCGGGCGAGTGGCCACACGCATCTGCAGGTCACGCGCAAAGTGATAGAACCCTTAGGCGAAGCGATGCCCAACCACTACGTCATCTCGCAGCTCGCCAATCGCCTAGGATGCGGCCACCGTGGTTTTGCGATGAGCGAGTGGGAGATCATCAACGAGACGTTAAAGATGTCCGGACACAAGACGGCACAAGAGCTTTACGATGCGCGCTGGGAAGATTGCGCGCTGGACTTCGAGACCGGGCATTTCCTCAATGGCTTTGGCCATGTGGATAAGAAGTTCCACTTCAAGCCGGATTGGTCGACAATCGGTTCGGATGTCGAGGGTCTGCCACTCTTGCCGGATTACGCGCCTCTGAACGATGCACCGAACGACCAGCATCCGTTGCGTCTCGTGACGGCGCCAGCGCGGCAATTTCTCAATTCGACGTTTACACCGACCCCCACCTCCCGCGCACGCGAAGGGCGACCGACTATGCTAGTACATCCGCAGGATGGCAAACGCTACGGCATTGAAGACGGCGGCGCGATCGAGGTCGGTAACAAGCTGGGCTCCATCAATCTTCACGCGAAATTCTTCGACGGTCTACTGCCAGGCGTCGTCGTGATCGAGAGTCTGTGGGGCAACGCTGATTTCCCCGGCGGGCTTGGCGTTAATACGTTGGTCTCAGACGATGCCGGCAAGCCCGATGGCGGTGCCGTGTTCCATGATACTGCCGTTTGGGTGAAGGCCGCTTGATCCGGATGGCAAAATCGGGGCCGCACATTATCGTCCTAGGCAACGAAAAGGGTGGTTCCGGCAAGTCGACCACGGCGATGCATTTGATCGTCGCACTGCTGGCGGCTGGGAAAAAGGTAGGCTCGATCGATCTCGATGCGCGGCAGGGTTCGCTCACGCGCTATGCCGAAAACCGGCGCAAGACGGCGGCGGGGATGCTGACGCCTTTGCCTATGCCAACACATATTCCGATCAATCAAAGCCAGGCCGACAGCCGTCAGGCAGCGATGCACGAAGACGAGACCAATCTTGCCGCGGCGCTAGATCAACTGAAGGACAATGATTTCATCGTCATAGACACACCAGGCAGCGATAGCGCTTTATCGCGGGCGGCGCATATTCGGGCAGACACGCTCATTTCTCCCTTGAATGATAGTTTTCTCGATCTTGATCTTTTCGGCCGGGTCGAAGACGAGGGCGCGAGCATCCGGCGCCCCAGCGTCTATGCCGAGACGGTCTGGGAGCAAAGGAAGCGTCGCGCGATGGCAGGCGGCAAGCCGATTGATTGGGTGGTGATGCGTAATCGCCTTTCAAGTCTCGATGCTCGTAACAAGCGCGATATTGGCAAGCTTCTTGACCACCTTGCCAAGAGAATCGGCTTTCGCCTCGCCCCCGGTTTCACGGAGCGTGTGATTTTCCGCGAATTGTTTCCGCGCGGGCTGACCCTCCTTGATCTCTCTCGCAACGATGCGGGCGTGCAATGGCGCATGTCCCATGTTGCCGCACGCCAGGAAGTGCGCGATCTGCTCGATGCGCTCAACCTGATTCCGCTCAGCCAACCCGCAACCTTGGCTTAATTTCATCAAAGGCATGCGGTGGCACTCATCACTCTATCCTGTGTTGATGCCGTGGCTGGGCACATGGCAGAAATGCTGCACTGACTCTCTATAAGGAAAACGGAATGATTAAACCGCTCAAGAAGGCTATTTTCCCGGTCGCTGGTCTCGGCACGCGCTTCTTGCCGGCGACGAAATCCATGCCGAAAGAAATGCTGACCATCGTCGATAAGCCGCTTATCCAATACGCGGTCGAAGAGGCACAGGCGGCGGGGATTGAGGAGATGATCTTTGTTACCGGTCGTGGCAAGTCGGCAATGGAAGATCATTTCGATCATTCCTATGAGCTCGAAGAAACATTGACCCGCCGCGGCAAAAAGGCGGAGTTGGATCTGCTGCTTAAGATGCTGCCACTGGCTGGCAATATCGCTTATGTACGCCAGCAAAAACCGAATGGCCTGGGCCATGCTGTGTGGTGTGCTCGCCATTTCATCAAGGACGAGGCGGTGGCTGTGTTGTTGCCGGACGATCTGGTCCATGGCGAGGTTTCGTGCATGAAGCAGATGGCTGAGGTTTACCGCAAGGTCGGTGGTAATATCATCGCTGTCATGGAAGTAGCGCAAGAACACACCAGCCGGTACGGCATCTTGTCGCCTGGCAGTGACAAGGATGGTTTGGTTGAGGTGAAAAATCTGGTCGAAAAGCCGCATCCAGATAAGGCGCCGTCGCGCCTTGCTGTGATTGGCCGCTATATTCTGCAGCCAGAAATATTCAAGCATCTGGAAGCACAGGAGCCGGGTGCTGGCGGTGAAATTCAGCTTACCGATTCCATGGCGCGTATGATCGGCCAGGTGCCTTTTCACGGCTATCGTTTCGAGGGAAAGCGTTATGATTGCGGTGACAAGGCTGGCTTTGTAGAAGCCAACATCGCGCTCGGCATCGCTCATCCGTTCGTTGGCAAGTCCGTAAAGCAGATCGTCGCCGATATTGCGAAGTCGCTGTCGCTCTAAGATTGCAAAGAATAATCGGACGGGGTTGCCTTCCCCGTTCGATTTCTACCGGCGACGAAAGTACTCGAACGGACCAAACCAGCGCATCCTGCGCATGATTCGGGTCGTCTTCGCCGCCTTGTCCGCATGATGAGCAAGAAGAACGCCAAGACGCTGCTTGCCGACGGGCGTGTCATGCGTCCGTTGAATCATGTCGCAGCCAGATTGCACATTACCTTCGATAACGACAGGCCCACGATCGGTGATGGCAACGTCGAAACCCAACATGATGCGGTCGGGGAAAAGGCGGTGTGCTTTTTCCACTAGCCGCACAGTGTCACGCCAATAAGGCAGAATTCGGTCAGTGATGCGTGCTTTGGTAACCGGATGGTGTTCGTGCCAGATGCAGGGGCGCTTCACCCATGAATCCGATGCTGGGCCAAGGGCTCCGGTCGTCATGTCGACCTTTGCCACCGCCCCGCCTTGATGGAAGTTGTCGACACCACTGCCGCTCAAGGAAAGCTTGAGGGTCGCATTGGTCGCTTCGAAATCGCCATCTTCTGTCTTACAGCTGGTAACGCGCAGGGAGGTGAGTTCGCCTAGATCGCGCATCAACACGTTGTTGGTCAGGCATTCCTGCACCAGATAACGGCCGCGCTGATTAGCTAGGCCGACGATATGTGCAATAAGCTGCGCTTCCATAAGCATTCGGCCATTGGGACCGATGTAGCGACCCTCGTGATATACCCATTTCTCGCAGCCACGACCTCCTTTACCCTTGGCTGGCTTGATGAAGATATCTGCCTGAGGGAAGATAACATCATTTTGCCTTTCTGGCCCGAATTTGCCGTCGGGATCGAGATAGAGCAGCACGATCGGTGCATCGATACCGGCGTCGCGACAGCGCCTGGCGAAGGAGAGTTTGTCTCTGAGAATGCTCTTAGTGCTGTTTCCAGTCTCCTGCTTGGCATGAAAGTGCATAAGGTTTTGTAACCCGCCCTTGAGCTCGTAGCGCAGGATATAGTCGTTGGCCTGAGCGCGACGGTCGTCGCGGAAAAGTTCGAATACATAATATTTGTCGGGCGAAATGGAATGCGTGACTGCGAGGCACAGCTGTTCCCACAGCTGACGCATGACGCTTTTGCCAGTCGCCGCCGCGACAGCGGGGCCGATGCGGCGCGTGAAACTTGCCGCCATGCCGAGGAATATCAGCGGCCAGCACAGGGAGAGAACAGCCACGAGTGCCACGTGATGGGCACCCATACTGCGCCAGGCGAAGCTGCCATAGGCACGATGAATACGATCGGCGACATCGACTGGCTGAGGCATCAGCCCAACAAAAAGTCGGTAGGGCGAGCAGAAAGGGAGGCGTGTGTTCGCCAAGTGAGTTTATCCATTGGTTACGCGGCTGCCGTTTTTACGTCAGCGGCAGGGCATTGAAATATCAGAATAATATGCTCGATTGCAAAATAGCTGTCTAAAAGCTTACAAAAACTCGAGAACTGTTGCCCAGAGGCCACAGTGATTCGGGCTAAGAGGTAACATACGAACAATGGGTCGATTTCGGCCCGTTTTCAGGAGTCTGCGTGCCAATAGCTAATCGCCTCTTCAAGAACTGCTGAGCGAGGCGGAGCAACGCGCGCTGATCTTAGCGACAAAGGGAGAATTTCTAGTCTGCCGTTTGCCCTATTTCCAGGATGAGCGGGAAGATATCGCACGCCTGCTGGGCCAACCCACGGAAGAGGCGCGCTGCCTGCTGCACAGCCTGGAAGCGTTCAATTCCTCCGCCATGGCGGATGATCATCGCCGAGTCTCGAACCAGTTAAGCCGGCAGCTTGCCGATATCGACGACCAACTGGGGCGGGCGATGTTGGTAATAGATCCTTTTTGCCAGCGCCTGATCTAGCGTCGGGTCAAGATCGGCCTTGCTATCGATAACGGCATAAAAATATCATTATCCCCGTATAGATGCGGAGAGATGATGGAAGAGATTTTAAAAGGCCTGCGCGCGTCTGCTGAGGCGACGCGCCTGCGGATTCTAGGTCTTTGTGCCCATGCCGAATTGACGGTGAGCGACCTGGTCGAGATTCTTGGCCAGTCACAGCCTCGTATTTCCCGTCATCTTAAATTGTTGGTCGAAGCCGGTGTGTTGGTGCGAAACCAAGAAGGTCCCTGGGCATGGTATCGCCTACCGGCGGAAGGGACTGGCGGAGAGCTGGCAAGGCTCATTGTCGATCTGCTGCCGTCCGACGACCGGCAGCACGCCCAGGATCTCAAACGGCTGCAAGCGATCTCGGAAGGTTGGACCACACGTGTCGCCGATTTCTTTCGTCAGCATGCTGGCGATTGGCAGCAAATCCGTTCGCTACATGTCGACCAGGCAGCCGTCGATGCAGCTTTGCTCGCTGCACTGCCGGAAGGCCAGATTGGAAGCTTGCTTGATATCGGCACGGGTGCGGCCCACGTGTTGGCGCTGGTAGGTAAGCGCGCGCAATCGGCGATCGGTATCGACCGTTCTCGTGAGATGCTGAACGTCGCACGTTCGACTCTTTTCCGTGCCGGTTTGCGCCATTGCCAGGTGCGGCAGGCTGATATGTTCGCTCTGCCCTTCGAGGATGAAAGTTTCGCAGCCGTCACGATGAACATGGTGCTGCATTTTGCCGAGCGGCCGGACGCGGCGATTGTGGAAGCTGCTCGCGTGATCGCCAAGAGTGGTCGTCTGGTGGTCGTCGATTTTGTGACGCACAATCTGGAGCAGTTGCGCGAGGAACAAGCGCATCGCTGGCTGGGATTTGACGACGCACAGATTCAGTCCTGGTTCCGCGCTGCTGGTCTTCACGCGCTGGAGCCGCATCACCTTGCTGGTGGAGAGCTTACCGTTTCGCTCTGGACCGCCGAACGAAAGAATTAGCGACTGGTCTCCTGGCCTCATTTCCTGGCGGATTGTAAAGAGCTTGTTTATTCGAACCCGTAACGCGCCATCACGTCGGCGCGCAGTCGGTTGATCAACGTCGGATCGGCATGGAGATGCGCTTCCTCGGAATCGAGGATGGCGAGGAAGAGTCGGCCGCGCAGGCGATCAGTGTCGATTTTGCTAGCAGCGCGTGGGCCGATTGCTGAGACAACAACATCAAGGCATCGCTCAGCCGCGTTGAGGCGCCCCCAGAGGAAATCGTGCTCGCGCCAAGAGCGATTGAAGAAGGCACCGAAACTCATCAACGCGGTGCCGCGCAAGGTCGCACCGCTGCCGAGGCCCCGTGCGTCATCTGGGCTGATGCGATCGACCAGTACCTCGTTAATCTCATCCATATCAGTCCATTGCAGGATAGGAAAGGTGATCAGATCGAAGAAGGCAAAGCCGACATAGGCCTTAGCAACAGTGCGCCGGGCGACCGGCGGCAGGAAGGCAAAGCCCATGACTGATATGATTTCGTCGAGGGTACTGTCGATGGCGATGAGCCCCATCGCTTCCTCGAGAACGACCAGATCGGCATCGTCGATATCGGCGCCCGAGACGGCCGCACGAGCAAGGCGGCCTGCTGCTTCAACGGGCGCGCCGCAATAGAGTTTAGCATCCCAGCGGGGTGCTGCGCGTTCGATTGCTTCATAGAGCGCCCCTTTAAGATCATCGATGGCGGCCGAGCCGACATCCATGTCGGTCTCGGCGCCGGAACGATAGAGCTCATTGAGGCGGCGGATAACGAAGCGGATACGGCGTAGCCGAAAATCGACATCGAAACCGCGCAAGAAGCGGATGACACGTGCGGGTGGCGTCGAATCTTCGGCCAGCCAGCGATCAAAGGCGGCGCCGATAACGCTTTCATTGAAAGGCGTTTCGGATACGGTGGCGAGTCTTGCTACTAGCCTAGAGAGGCGTTCACAGACGCCGCGCAATTTGAGTTTTTGATAACTAAGGTAAGCGTAACCGGCGCCGCGATGGGCGGCTTCGTTGGCGACGGAACGGTAGCGACCTACTTCGGCGATGGTGGGTGGATTTTCTGGGTCCGCCTGGACGATGTTATCGACCAAGCGCTCGACCTCGGGGTCGGCGACGCTGAGGATTTCTGCCATCCGCTTGGCGCGGCCGTTCCAGGCTTCGATACCGAGAAGGTCATCAGCGATGGGTTCGTTGCGCGGGATAACAGCGAGGGCAGCGAGGATCGTGCGGAAGAAGCCCGGGGGGCCCTCGCCGCTCCGTTGCTTAGCTTCCGCACGTGGATTGGGATCGACATAGATGATGCGACGCACGACTTCGCGGCTGGCTGGCCGGTCGCCCAAGGCATGGATAACTGGCGAGAAGGGCTTATTCATGACGACACTGCCATCAATGAAATAACGATTGGCGGCGGCAAGATCGAGATCACCGTCGACGCCAAGCTTATCTCGCAACAATGTCTCGCGTGCTGGCCAGGCGCGGTCGCGTTCGGCAAGGATCGAGTCCATTTCGGCCACGGTCGCCGGCATGAATGCGCCGGGAAAGCAAGCGGTCGCGCGCGAGGCGAAGACAAGGGAAGGAACGTGACCGGGACCGAACTCACTCTGCAACTCACCGGATAAGGCGCGGCGGCAGGTGAAGGCAATGATACGGCGATGTTCGGTCTCTTCGACGACCGGCGGATCATGTAGCGCAATACTGTGACGATGGCCTCGGTAATCGGTGACGGTGACAAAGAGATCGAGACGGTGACCGGGTGGCAATAGGCTGGTGCTGGCGCTGCCGGCAGCATCCATGCTGTCGCACGCATCGAGCATCCAGCCGGCGAAACGGCGGCCAGAGAAGGGTGGCGTGAACCAGCGAGCCTGGACGAACCGACGTACTTTGCTGAGTGTTTCTGGATCGGCGACTTGCGGACCGAAGCGGCGGACGAGCACGCGGTCAATGAGCGGCGCTAATGCCCCTTTGAGCGAGCGACTCACAAAGCTCGCCGGCACCGAGAGCTGAGTCACGTCGGCTTTATCGAGCCACAACTCGCGATGTGCATCGAGCGGCAGATCATGGGCGAGGGCGCGTGCTAGCATGACGCCGTTGATGCCGCCGGCGGAGGCGCCAGAAATCAGGTCGATAACAATGCGCAAGTCGATTTCAGGGCCAAGCGATTTGAGGAGATCTAGATAGACCGCTGTGCTGTCCGGCGCCTCGATGCCATCGGGCTTTTCCGCATGCAACAATTTGGAGGCGCGGATGAGATTGAGAATTTCCCGCGTGACGCCGTGGATGTAGACGGCCAGCGAAACGCCGCCATAGAGCACGACGGCCAGGCGCACCTCGATCTGCTTCATAATCCCCCGGGGACCTCGTAGGCTTGCTTTGAGTCGGGATAGTCTAGCATCGGATGATGACATTAGCGCTAGAGAAGTCCCTGTTTGGCCACGGGATTTGCAGAAGCAGCATGTGAGGGTACTAGATTCGACGGGAGCTAAGACGCGGCTTCGCTTGTTATGTTGCTAAAGCGCTTGCCACAAGTGGAGTTGCTTCAGATGATCCCTTTTTCGGTTCTCGATTTGTCGCCG
>CAYOYT010000075.1:0-8756 GCA_964408245.1 uncultured Dongia sp.
TGCTGTTTGGCAGAAGCTCTCGCCGAGATTCCATTTGTTAAAGACGAAGCGGATATCGAAGGCGGATTCCAAGGATTTCTCGACCTTTTCGATCGTTTCATCGTCGAAGCCACGGGCCTTCAAGCTCTGCTGATTGATGTAGGGCGCATCCTTCAGGGTCGCGTGACCTACCGCATAGCGCACCATTTCATCGATCTGCGCCGCGCTGTAGCCAAGCGCCTCCAAGGCATTCGGCGCCATCCGGTTGATGATCTTGAAATAGCCACCACCCGCGAGCTTTTTGAACTTCACCAAAGCGAAGTCTGGCTCGATACCGGTCGTGTCGCAGTCCATGACGAGACCAATCGTGCCCGTAGGCGCGATCACGGTAGATTGGGCGTTGCGATAGCCGTGCCTTTCACCCAAAGCCAGCGCTTCGTCCCAGGCGCGACGCGCGGCCTCGACTAAGCGCTTATCCTTGCAGTTTTCGGCGTCGAGTACGACGGGGAGAACCGATAAGCCTTCATAGCCCTTAACCTCGCTATGGGCCGCGCGGCGATGATTGCGGATGACGCGCAGCATATGGTCGGCGTTCTTGGCATAGCCTGGAAAGGCGCCGAGCTCGCCAGCCATTTCGGCGGAAGTTGCGTAAGCAACGCCGGTCATGATCGCGGTCAGCGCCGCTGTGATAGCGCGCCCTTCTTGGCTGTCATAGGAAAGGCCGATTGACATAAGAAGGCCGCCGATATTGGCATAGCCCAGGCCCAGTGTACGAAACTCATAGGAGAGCTGCGCGATTTCCTTTGAGGGGAACTGTGCCATCAGCACCGAGATTTCCAGCACGATGGTCCATAGGCGGACGGCATGCTCATAACCCTCGATATCGATTTGGCCGTCTTCACCTTTGAATGTCATCAGATTCAGTGAGGCAAGATTGCAGGCAGTGTCGTCGAGGAACATATATTCCGAGCACGGATTTGACGCGTTGATACGGCCAGATTCCGGACAAGTATGCCACTCATTGATGGTGGTATCGTACTGCACACCCGGATCGGCACTGGCCCAGGCCGCTTGGCCGATCTTCTCCCAGAGATCTCGTGCCTTGATCGTCTTGTGCAGTTTGCCGTCGGTGCGGCGGATCAGATCCCAATCCTGGTCCTTTTCGACGCGCTTGATAAAATCGTTGGAGATGCGCACCGAATTGTTCGAGTTCTGCCCCGATACCGTGAGATAGGCTTCCGAATCCCAATCAGTGTCATAGGTTTTGAAGTCAATCTTCGAATAGCCCTGGCTGGCGAAATGCAGCACGCGCTGGACATAGTTGTCCGGCACACCGGCCTTACGCGCTGCGCGGATCGCTGATTTGAGCGCCGGATTTGCCTTCGGGTCGAGCTTGTCAGCGCCGGTACCTTCATGCGCGGCCTTGATCACCTTGTTGAGGTGTTCGTTGCAAGCCTTCGAGCCGGCGACAAGGGCCGCGACTTTCTGTTCTTCGATCACCTTCCAATTGATATAGGCTTCGATATCTGGATGGTCGAGATCTACCGTCACCATCTTTGCCGCACGGCGCGTGGTACCACCCGACTTGATGGCGCCCGCCGCGCGGTCGCCAATTTTGAGAAAGCTCATCAATCCCGAAGAACGACCGCCGCCAGAAAGTTTCTCGCCGTCACCACGTAGCTTCGAGAAGTTGGAGCCTGTACCCGAACCATATTTGAAAAGGCGCGCCTCGCGCACCCAGAGATCCATGATGCCGCCTTCCGAGACGAGATCGTCGGAGACTGATTGGATGAAGCAGGCATGGGGCTGCGGATGCTCATAAGCAGAGGCCGAGAGAGTGAGTTCTCCGGTTTTGAAGTCGACATAGTGATGGCCCTGGGCGGGACCGTCGATGCCGTAAGCCCAGTGTAGGCCCGTGTTGAACCATTGCGGGCTGTTTGGGGCGCCCATCTGGCGGGCCAACATGAAGCGCATCTCGTCATAAAAAGCGAGGGCGTCTTCTTCCGTATCGAAATAGCCGCCTTTCCAGCCCCAATACGTCCAAGTGCCGACCATGCGATCGAAGACCTGCTTAGCACTGGTCTCGCCACCGAAACGCTTTTCGGCCGGCAACTTTACCAGCGCTTCCCGATCGGCCTCGCGGCGCCATAAGAAATCCGGCACGTCGCCTTCGACGAGGGGGCGCATGGCGGCAGGGACGCCCGCCTTGCGGAAATACTTCTGGGCCAGTACGTCGCTCGCGACCTGCGACCAATCAGCCGGCACCTCGATATCTTTCAGTTGGAAGACGATCGAGCCATCCGGATTCTTGATCTCGCTGGTGGTACGGCGGAATACAATTTCCGAATAAGGCGATTGGCCGGACTTCGTGAAACGACGAGCTATACGCATTTAGTGCCCCCGAAAATGATCTTTATTTGCCTCGGACGAACCGAATCCTCCCACCTCTGCAGAATCTACTTCAGCAAAAATGGGTAAGGGATTGGGTTAGTGCGCCTATATCTAGTCGGCTAGAACGGCGCCGTTACCAGATATTGATCCAAGCAAAGCCTCAGCGGCAACAGGAAAATATCAATATTTGGTGATTAATAACCTTGACGCCCATAGATGTTGAGGAACTGCCCGGTTTTTAGGCCTTTCTCATGCATGCTGCGCCGCAAAATGCCGATATTAATCGATTCTCAATTTTTACGTCCGTGAATGAAACTCGAAAAAATGATGCATATCAAAAGGATAGCTGTGCCGATCCCTTGTTGTACCGAGCTGGCTTCGCCCAGGATCATCATCGCAGCCACTAGGCTGATGGCCGGTTCAAGGTTTAAAGTCGTAGCCGTTTCCGTAGGCGATAGGATTTTCATCGAAGCGAACCAGCAAATCATAGATGTGACATAGCAAGCAGTTGCGGCGCCATAACCAATCCAGCCAATTGTGGTCACCGGCAGGGAAATGCCACCCAGAATGGCTACATAAGCGGCGGCCAGCCCGATCATCCAGAGATTCGTCCAGAAATTCATAACGCGGGAATCGACTCCATCGAGATAGGTGCCGCCCCAGGTGATGAAACCGGCGACGCCGAAAGATGCGATGAGGGCCAAAGCGGCTCCTCGCCAATCCATGGTAATGTGGCTGAAATTGAACGTGATCTCGTCGACCCCCAGCGTCAGGCCTAGATCCTGACCGAGCGCGATCACAAGGCCACCAAATGCGCCGACCAACAGAAAGGTGCGCAACGGGCTGATACGCTCTCGGCCAGAGGTGGCCGCAAAAATCGCGACCAGCAGCGGATATGTATAAAGCAGGATAACCGCGAGGCTGACCTTGATATAAGCGACTGAGCTCAGATAGCCGACTGACATCATCATCAAGCAGATGGCGATCCAGAATGTTGCTCGGAAATTGCGCCTGGGCAGGCGCAGGCTGACCCGCGAAAGACGCAGGATCACAAAAAGTACAATCACAAGCGCCGTGAAACGAGACGAGATCAGCAGCATCGGCGTAGCCCCACCCCCATAAGCGAGGCTAGCAAAGGTGGTGATCAGGCTGATGAAGATGGTGCCGATCCCCAGGATTGCTAGGGCGGCCCAATGACTGCGAGAGGCCGACAAGGACTTAGTACCCAGGATATCCCTCCAAACGGTAACTTTAACGGCTTTATGCCAGAACAACGTCGATCGAGGCGACAAAGATCATGAAGAAAATCCTGATCTAAGAGCGAAGCGAGTTCATTTCTTTTCCCCCACTTCTTACTCGCCCGTTTTCTTGCTACCGGCGCACCTGCCTAGTATATTCCGGCCGATTTATTAACCTGTTGCTTCCATTGTCTTCAAGCTCAGTTGGCTTGTGGCCACAGCAACCTTAAGTACGGCGAATCAAGCGATGAGCATCGGTACACGCCTTTTCACCTGGTTGAATGGGGAACTGGTTGGGACGGACGAGTTCGGTAACAAGTACTTCGTTCACCGCCGCATGAAGGGCCGCAAGCGCCAGAAGCGTTGGGTTCTCTATAACGGTGAAGTAGAGGCCAGCCGTGTGCCACCTGAATGGCATGCCTGGTTACACTCGACGACAGTCGATGTGCCGACCAATCGGGCCAGGCCGAAGGATTGGCAGAAGCCACACGAGCCCAATCGTACGGGTACCGAACTCGCCTACCGTCCGCCCGGTCATACCCTGATGGGTGGCCAGCGTGCCAAGGCTTCTGCCGATTACGAACCCTGGTCGCCAGCCTGACGAATTCCGGCCTGACCGGTTATAGAAACGATCTTCGAGCCATCCATCCCATTCGTGCAAGGTCCGATCGATGCAGCGCAGCGTTCTCGAAACTCTCATGGGTGCTATCGTCCTCATTGCGGCGGTAGCCTTCCTCTATGTCATCTATAGCGGCAGTGGCATCAAGGAGGGTAGCGGTGGGTATTCACTGGTAGTGCGGTTTGATCGCGGCGGTTCTGTCCTGCCCGGCACAGATGTGCGTATCAGCGGGGTTAAGATCGGCGCCGTGACCTCGCAGGAATTCGACCCGAAGATGTTCCAGGCCGTCGTGCGGCTCAATATAAACAACGACGTCGAATTACCGAAGGACAGCTCTGCAATTATCACCAGTGACGGATTGCTGGGCAATTATTATATCAAGTTGGAGCCGGGTGCTGAAGACGATCTACTGAAGGATGGCGATCAGATCGCTCATGCCCAAGGCGCCTTGGATCTGGTCGAATTGATCAACAAATTCGTGGTTGGTGGCTCCAGTAAAGATAAAGAGTCCGCCACACCTTGACGAACGGAAAGGCCTGTATGAAGCACGATAGGACGAGTGTCGGTTTCGAAGTGCCGGTCTGGAAGCAGTCCGATGGTCAGCCCGTCTCCTGCCTCGAAAAAGTCAAAGTCCTCAATCAGAATCTGATTGAGATCAGGCAATCGGCGCAAGATGCACTGGAAGATGCGGTGCTGATGGGTTGCGATGAAGCACAAATCCGCGCCGTGTTCTACGATCTCGTGGCGAAACTCGAGAATCCTTACGGAAAAAAATCATGACGTCGCGTTGGGTCGTATCATTGTTCGCCGGCATCGGTTTCGCTCTGGCTAGCATGTCGGCTACCCTCGCGATCCCCGCCGATTATGTCGTCCTGCGGGCGATGGACAAAATCACGGCCCGGGTTTCCACCATTACTGTACCAGTGGGCAGCAGTGTGAAGTTCGGCTCGCTACAGATCACGGCCAAGGCGTGCGACAAGCACCCGCCCGAAGAAACGCCGGAAGCTTCTGCTTTCCTCGATGTCGTAGAAGAGAAGCCGGGTGAGGCACCGCAATCGCGTTTCGACGGCTGGATGTTCGCTTCGAGCCCAGCACTGTCGGCGCTTGAACATCCGGTCTACGATCTTTGGGTCCTGGACTGCACCGACGAGGCGCCGAAGGGTGCGGCTCAGCCAGGTGAATCCGCGCCCAGCGATTCTAGCACCACGGAATCGGGTACGACGCCATAGAATGTTGCCGGTCTAGCCAGCGCTGCAGTGAGCTGCTGGCGATAATTGTCGCGCGGAATCTCGATCGCGCCGAAACGACCGAGATGCTGCGTCACGAATTGCGTATCGAGCAGACCATAGCCGCCATGACGCAATCGCGCTATGAGATGTACCAGCGCCACCTTGCTGGAATCTGTTGCTCGACTGAACATGCTTTCGCCGAAGAAGGCGCCCCCTAAGCTGATGCCGTAAAGGCCTCCAACGAGCGCGTCGCCGTTCCATACCTCGACGCTATGCGCATGGCCCATGAGGAAGAGTTGGCGGCATAGTTCGAAAATAGTGTCGTTAATCCAGGTCTGACTACGCCCGGGCGCCGAGGCCGCACAACCCGTGACGACGGCTTCGAAAGCGCGGTCGCAGGTGACTTGAAACCCGCCCGCACCGCCCGCTAGGCCTTGGCGTACAGTCTTCTTCAAGCTGCGGGGAATGTGAAAATTATCGAGCGGCAGTATGCCGCGCTGTTCTGGGTCGATCCAATAGAGCTCGGGGTCGCCACGTTCTTCCGCCATTGGGAAGATGCCGATCGCGTAAGCACGCAGCAGCATCTCCGGCGTAATCTTCGGCAGTTTGACCCTATTGGACATTGGCGACCTCTGCTGTCCCGGACAACTACGGCCTCAAGAGTGTCCCAGGTCAGGACCAGCGTCAAATGCCGACGAATTTCTCCAGCCACCGGATATCGTAATCGCCATTGATGAAGTCCGGCGCGGCGACCAGGCGCTGATGCAAAGGGATGTTGGTTTTGACGCCTAGAATAACCATTTCCTCAAGCGCGCGGCGAGCGCGCATCAAGGCTTCGTTGCGGCTTTTGCCATGCACCACGAGCTTGGCGATCAAGCTGTCATAGTTAGACGGTACCTTGTAGCCAGCATAGAGCGCCGAATCGACTCGGACACCTAGGCCGCCTGCGGCATGGAAATCGGTAATGAGGCCAGGAGAGGGCATAAAGCTCACCGGATCTTCCGCATTAATGCGACACTCAAACGCGTGGCCGGTGAAGGTAATGTCGGATTGTGTGAGGCCGAGCGGCGCCCCCGAGGCGACGCGAATCTGCTCGCGCACAAGGTCAATGCCGGTGATCATCTCCGAGATCGGATGCTCGATTTGTAGGCGGGTGTTCATTTCAATGAAATAAAACTTTCCATCCTGGAACAGGAACTCGATCGTACCGACCGAGCGGTATCCCATCGCCTTCACAGCCTTGACTGCAATGTCGCCGATCTCGCGGCGTTGATTGGCGTTGAGGGCTGGCGAGGGCGCTTCTTCCAAGACCTTCTGGTGTCGGCGCTGCAACGAGCAATCGCGCTCGCCAAGATGCACCGCATTGCCATGATTGTCGGCGAGAATCTGAATCTCAATATGGCGCGGATGACCCAGATATTTCTCCATATACATCTGGTCATTCCCGAAGGCTGCCTTCGCCTCAGCCTTCGCCATGGCAAGCGCTTCCTTCAGCTCAGACGCATTGTTGGCGACCTTCATACCCTTGCCGCCACCGCCAGCTGCGGCTTTAAGAAGGACGGGATAACCAGTCTCCTCTGCAACGCGCGATGCATCGGCATCGGTGATTGCTCCGACGGAGCCTGGCACGCAGGGAATGCCGAATTTCTTGGCGGTTGCCTTCGCTTCAACCTTATCGCCCATCTGCGACAGATGTTCTGGCGAGGGGCCGATAAATGTAAAGCCGTGTTCCTCGACCATCGACGCGAATTTAGCGTTCTCGGAAAGGAAGCCAATGCCTGGATGGATCGCATCGGCTCCTGTGATTGTCGCTGCCGAAATGATCGCGGCCATATTGAGATATGAATCGCGCGACGGCGCGGGGCCGATACAAACGCTTTCATCTGCAAGGCGCACATGCATCGCATCGGCATCCGCGGTGGAATGTACGGCCACCGTACGGATGCCCATTTCGCGGCAAGCACGGTGAATGCGCAACGCGATTTCTCCGCGATTGGCGATGAGGACTTTTTCAAACATCGTCGCGGCTGACCCTTATCTACTCGATGACCAGAAGGGGCTCGCCGAATTCTACCGGCTGCGCGTCATGAACCAAGACTTCCTTCACCATGCCGTTCGCGGGCGCCGAGATTGGATTCATGACCTTCATTGCTTCGATAATGAGGACAGTTTGTCCCTTAGAAACGCGGTCACCGACTTTTACGAAAGGTGAGCCACCCGGTTCTGAGGAAAGGTAGACTGTGCCAACCATAGGGGACGTGAGAGCGTTCTTCGAAACCTCGGGCTTGCTCGTAGCTGCCGTTAGCACCGGCGCAGCATTGACGACCGGCGAGGCATGGACGATGGTCGCGGGCGTCGCGTGGGCCGTCACCCGAATGCGCTGGCCGTCCTTCTCCAACTCGAGTTCGGTCAGACCCGTTTCCTTCAGCAGGTTTCCGAGCTTGCGGATCAAGGCTTCATCGATATCGAACTTACTCATACTCGTGCCTTCTTCGTCTTGATCAGATTGGCCATCGCCTCTAGCGCCATCAAATATCCCTGCGCACCCAGACCGCAAATGACACCGGTGGCTGACTGCGACGTATAGGTGTGATGACGAAATGGTTCTCGCCGGTGGATATTGGAAAGATGCACCTCTATGACGGGAAGTTCAGTGACCAGTAAGGCGTCAAGAAGGGCGATGGAGGTGTGACCATAGCCTGCAGGATTGATAACAATGCCGGCTTTGGCGCGGCGCGCGTCTTGGGCCCAGGTGATTAGCTCGCCCTCATGATTGCTCTGGCGGAAATCGAGGCTGAGCCCAAGCGCCTTCGCCTTGCGGGCGCACATCGCCTCGATTTCCTTTAGGGATTCGCGGCCGTAGATCTCCGGCTGACGCAGTCCCAGCATATTCAGATTTGGTCCATTGAGGACCAAAATGGTCGGATTTTTGGCCAAGTTGATATTTCCCACCGAGGATTACGCGGGAAGTCCGCAGTTTCAGGCCCTTATAGCGGGGCTAGCCAGCGGGAGCAACCTGCCTCGCCGGAGCAATTTAGAACTTATTCGGAACTCGTTTAGTAGCGGCTTCGCTATTTGCCGGCAATTCGTCAATCCAGCACCATTTACCCCAGTTTTGCGACAGCGTCGTGCATGGCTGGGTGTGTCGTCAAAAACCCTTACGCGTATCGGCTATAAGGCCCTGGAGCTCTTTAATCGACAGCGCGCCTGACACCACCTTATCGCCGACGATGAAGGTCGGAGTCGAACCGATACCAAGGAAGAGCGCCAGGGCATGATTGGCGGTTAGCTGCTTTTGGA